>SKJD01000154.1 GCA_007116095.1 Candidatus Hydrogenedentota bacterium | reverse complement strand
CGGGCAGGCCCTGCATGGCTTCGAAGATGCCGAGGAAATCCTGCTTCTGGAAGGGCAGGAGCTTCATGACGGCGGCGCGGCGGTCTTCTTCGTTGCCCGCGACGATCATCTCACGCACGTGGATGATCCGCTCCGGCTCGAAGAACATGTGCTCGGTGCGGGCCAGCCCGATACCCTCGGCGCCGAAGGCAATCGCCTGCTTGGCGTCGATGGGGGCTTCGGCGTTGGTGCGCACGTTGATCTGACGGGTGGCGTCGGCCCAGCCCATCAGCTTCTGGTAGCTTTCATTCCGTTCCGGCTGGGCGGGGAGCACGTCGACCTGACCGGCGTACACGATACCCGTGGAGCCGTTCATGGAGAAGTAATCGCCTTCCTTGAAGGTCTTGCCATCGACGGATACCGTGCGCTCGGCCATGTTGATCTTCAGCGCGCCGCAACCTACGATGCAGCATTTGCCCCAACCGCGGGCCACGAGCGCGGCGTGGCTGGTCATCCCGCCCTTGGCGGTCAGGATGGCGTCGGCCACGTGCATGCCGTGCACGTCTTCGGGTGAGGTCTCGTTACGGACCAGGATGACGCGTTTGCCCTTCTTAAACCATTCCGCAGCGTCGTCGGCGCTCAGGACAATCTGTCCCACGCCGCCGCCGGGACCGGCCGGCAGGCCCTTGGCGACCTGTTCGGTCCTCTTTTCGGCGGCCGGGTCCAGCATCGGGTGCAGGAGCTCGTCGAGCTGTTCCGGCTTCACACGCATCAGGGCGGTCTTCTGGTCAATCAGGCCGGACTCTTCCATCTCAACGGCCATGCGGATCGCGGCCACACCCGTGCGCTTTCCGGTACGGGTTTGCAGCATCCAGAGTTCGCCGTCTTCGATGGTGAACTCGATGTCCTGCATGTCCTTGTAGTGGGTTTCCAGGTTATTGCGGATGTCGTAGAGCTCTTTGTAGACCTCGGGCATCGCTTCTTCCAGCGACAGCACATCTTTCTGATCCGGGGTCTTGGAGTCCATGTTGACCGGGGAGGGCGTCCGGGTGCCAGCCACCACGTCTTCGCCCTGCGCATTGCGCAGCCACTCACCGTAGAAAGTGTTTTCGCCGGTGGCGGGGTTGCGCGTGAAGGCCACGCCGGTGGCAGAGGTGTCGCCGAGGTTGCCGAAGACCATCGCCTGGACGTTTACCGCGGTGCCCCAGTCGTGGGGGATGCCTTCGATCTCGCGGTAAGCGATGGCGCGCTTGCCGTTCCAGGAGGCGAAAACGGCTTCCACGCCGCCCAGCAACTGATCCATCGGATCATCCGGGAATGCCTTGCCCAGGGTGTCCTTGACGATTTTCTTGTACTCGTCGCAGAGGGCCTTCAGATCGTCCACATCCAGATCGGTATCCACTTCGACGCCCTTGGCCTCTTTGCGCTGATCCAGCAGGCCTTCAAGCTTGTGGCGAATGCCTTCGCCGTCGGCGGTCTCAATACCGGCGGACTTTTCCATGACCACGTCAGAGTACATGGTGATCAGGCGACGGTAGGCGTCGTAAACAAAACGTTCGTCGTTCGTCTTGGCGATGAGGCCGGGGATCGTCTTGTCGTTCAGGCCGATATTTAGCACTGTTTCCATCATACCCGGCATGGACATGCGGGCTCCGGAGCGCACGGACATCAGCAGTGGATTTTCCGTATCGCCGAACTTCTTGCCCATCTCCTGCTCGACTTTCAGCAGGTTTTCCTTGATCTCTGCAATCAGCTCTTCCGGCATTTTTCGGCCGTTTTCGTAATAGTAAGAGCACATCTCTGTGGTGATGGTAAAACCGGCAGGCACTTTGATGCCGATGGAAGCCATATCCGCAAGGTTGGCGCCCTTGCCGCCCAAGAGATTCTTCATGGTGGCGTTGCCGTCAGCATGATTGCCCCCAAAGTAGTACACATTCTTCTTGGCCATGTTACACTCCTTGATTCATGTAAATGTTGGGATCTGAACTGTGCCCACCGCTGTATGGTGTGCGCATGGCGGCTCGCGTAAGTACCATTTGTGAAATACAGGTTCCCCTGGCAATGAAGGAATGGCATACCCAAAGCAATGCAGTTGGGACAGGGCTAGGCTCTCTCCGGAAATGCACATGAGGAGAGCCCCTATTTCGCAAATGGTGTTTCGCATCCATGCAGCGGCGTGGCGGAAAATAACAACCCGCCCCATTGTGAGCGGACATTAAGGTTCAAGTATACTAAAGTCTGACAAATTGGTCAAATTTGCATAGTTTATGGAAGTTACAGATTCATATACTGATCGCAACATGGGCCCACAGAAGAGTCTGGTTAGATTCTTAGGGGTAGGGCGCTCTCTATCCTGTTGGTGGGCTCAGAGTGGGCGAGAAAAGACATCGAGGTCCCGATTCGGTATAATCTTGTTTTTTGGTCTAGGAAAAACAACCAGCGAAAGGAACCCCGATGCCACTTCATAGTCTCACAGAGGATGAACGCAGCGCAATCCAAACGATGAAAGCCCAAGGCATTAGCCAGGCCGACATGGCCCGGGCTTTGGGGCGTGCGCCAAGCACCATCTCGCGCGAACTCAGGCGTAACAGGAATAGTGACGGAAGTTACTGCGCCACCGGCGCTGGCCAGAAATATAAGACGCGCAAGCAATGGTGCCGGCGTACGCTGTTATGTGAAAACGAGAAGCTGGTTTCGTATGTTTACGATAAATTGTCGTGCTATTGGAGCCCGGAGCAGATCGCGGGGCGTCTGTCCATGGACTTTCCAGACGACCCGCAAATGCGTATCAGTTACGAGACTATGTATCGGTGGATTTACGAAAACCCCAAGTTCAGAGCGTTTCGTAAGTGTTTCCGGACGACACGCAAAACGACGCAAGCAGGGCGGGCGCAACGTGCATAAGGTCAGTATTCCCAACCGGGTAGCCATCGAAAACCGACCTCCTGCCGTGGGGGCGCAGGAGCGCTTTGGAGACTGGGAAGCTGATCTGGTATTGGGAGCACACCAGCAAGGCGTTATTGTAACCTTGTTTGAACGCAAGTCCATGTTGCTTCGGGTTGCCGTGTTGCCTTCCAAGCATGCTGAAGGCGTAGCGCTAGCAACCATTGAGGCGCTGCTGGACATGCCCAAGAGCTGGCTGCGCACCATCACCTACGACAACGGCACAGAATTCTTCAATCATGAACAAGTCGCCAAGGCCCTGGGTGTCGAGACCTACTTCGCTGATCCTTACGCGTCATATCAACGCGGGAAGAACGAAAACACCAACGGGCTGCTGAGACAGTATCTGCCTAAGAAAACCAGCTTCAAAGATCTGACGCTCGAGCGATTGCTCGGCTATGTGAACGAGATAAACGACAGACCAAGAAAAAACCTGGGATACCAATCACCGCGCGAAGTCTTCAATCAACACAATGTTGCGATAAGAATTTGAATCCAGCTTCTTGCAATAAATCCCGGCGTATGGTAGATTTATCGCCTGCGACCACGGTTTGCAACGGGGGGGGGGCGCCAAGCCTGGACATCCCCGGCGTTCCAATTCCTCTCTGTTACCCCTCCCACCGTGGAAAATAATGCGTGCAACGATTTCCCTACACTTGAAAAGGGTAGAAATCCCGGTTAGAAACATCCTATATATTACGCTGCTGCACCAGGAATTGACGCATGGCTTATCAAATTCCTGGCGTTGCTGGCTGCTGGAGATAGTCCATGACGTTATTTGAAGAACTGCAATGGCGGGGTTTTGTCAATCAGGTCACCCATCCGGAATTGGCCGAAACGTTGGAAAAGGAACGCCTGACGCTGTATTGCGGCTTTGATCCCACGGCGGACAGCCTTCATATCGGCAGCCTGCTGCCGATCATGGGGCTGGTGCATTTTCAGCGTGCGGGCCACCGTCCCCTTGCATTGGTCGGCGGGGGCACGGGCCTGATTGGAGACCCAAGCTTCAAGGCGAGCGAGCGCAGTCTGCTCAGCCGGGAAGCGGTGGAGCAAAATCTCGCCGGGATCGGCGCGCAACTGGCGCGTTTCCTGGACTTCGACGGCCCCAACGCCGCGCAATTGTTGAACAATGCAGATTGGCTGGCGCAGGTGCCGTTGCTGGATTTCCTGCGCGACTTCGGCAAATTCTTCAGCGTCAACGCCATGCTCGCCCGGGATTCGGTGCGTCAACGTCTGGAAGACCGCGAACATGGCATTTCCTACACGGAGTTCAGCTACAGCCTCCTGCAAGCCTATGACTTCTGTTATTTGCTGGAGGGGTACGATTGCCGGCTGCAAATTGGCGGCAGCGATCAGTGGGGAAATATTGTCGCGGGGATGGACATGTCCCGGCGACTACATAACCGCGCTACCTATGGACTCACCTTCCCGCTGGTGACGAAGGCGGACGGCTCCAAGTTCGGCAAATCGGAGGGCGGCAATATCTGGTTGGACGCCGAACGCACCTCACCCTACCGCTTCTACCAGTTCTGGCTGAACCAGAGCGATACCGACACGCCACAGTACTTGCGTTTCTTTACTTTCCTCTCGCAAGAGGAAATTTTGGCGCTGGAAGAAGCGAGCCGGGAAGCGCCCCACAAACGCGTCGGGCAGCGCCGACTCGCCGAGGAAGTCACCCGGCTGGTGCATGGCGAAACCGCCTTGCAAAACGCACTGAAGGCCTCGGAAGCCATGTTTGGCGGCGAGCTCCAGGGGCTGGACAAGGCCACCCTGCTGGACATCTTTAGCGAGGTGCCCAGCGCCGAGCTGCCAAAGACCCAACTGACTGAAAAACCGCTTCTCCTGGATATGTTGGTCGAGGCCGGGGCCTTTGCCAGCAAGGGAGAGGGCCGACGAATGATCAAGAACGGCGGACTCTACATCAACAACGAGCGCATCCAGGCGGAAGACCAGGCGTTGGAGCCCGCACTTTGCATGCACGAGGACCTGCTCGTCGTCCGCAAGGGCAAAAAAGAATACCGGCTGCTACGCTTCGTGTAACGGCGAAAAGACGACCTCACGGAAACGGGGCGGGAGTACTCATTTGGTCTACTTGCGGGCTTGTACAGGGAACCTGTAGCATGACCCGCAGTATATAGATGCCAGGTTTTTTTCGCAGCTCCAGGGTGCGGTATTGCAAAGGAGAGTCAATTGCGGCATCACACATGCAATTTTCGGGCGCGACGCCTTCCATGCGGGATCGTGGCGCTCAGCCTTATGCTCGCCCTCATGGCCGGCGGGTTGAGCGGCTGCGAAAGCGGTGCGGTGGTGGAAGGCCTTGTCGTGGATTTCCAGGGCCAACCCTTGCCGGGCGTGGCCGTCATTCATGCCCGGGATGGCGCGCAAACCATCACCAACGCCCTGGGAACCTACCGCCTGCGTATTCAACCCGGCGAGACCGGGCTGGAATACCGCAAGACAGGATATACCCCCGGGAACTTGCAGCTCAACATAGAACGCCCCCGGCTTGTCGAGGCAAATACGGTGCTGCTTTGGCCGTTGCCAATTGAAAAGGGGGTGTATCTTTTCAAGGACTTCCGCTATCACGAGCTGGAGCGCATGGAGCCAGAAGCCTATCAACAGGGAGACGGATCGCCCTTGTTGGCCTTGCCCCGCACCCCGGAAATGGAAACCGACCTGGAATCGCTCCGACTGCTCTGCTACGATATGCCGCCTTTCGATGTGCGCCTGCATCGCCTGAGCGAGATTACCGCCCGCAAGCCCATGACCGGGGCCGTGGAAGAGACGGTCTGGGGACCGGTGGAAACGATTAGCATACTGTCAGCGCCGATTGACGAGCCCGAACAGTTGCTCTTGGAAATTGATCTGCTCAGCACACTGCAACCCGGGGTCTATGCCGTGCATTGGGGCGCCCTGGATGGCTATACAACGCTGGATTCCCGCTGCTATGTGTTCCGCATCGCAGATCCGGAAGAAGATGAAGCAACAGAAGAAGACATCGAGTCGGAAGACAATGACGATGCGGAAGCATAGGCATGCTTGAAAGTCCGTGCTCCATGCGGTACCATGCGGTAGCGCCAGGCATCCGGCCAGCAATTAGTATTCAATCATACGAGCAACGATCTAACCAAGAAGGCAGGGCAGCATTTTGAATATTATACTGGAGCTGATACGATCGTTCGTGGCCCCAATTCCGATTGAAGGCCCTATGTCCATGATCTATATCGTCGGAAATCTCATCATGCAGATTTACGCTTGGATTGTATCCGGTGGCGAATTTGTCTTGGGCGGCGGCGGCCTTTTCTAGGGCAACAGGTATCCTGATGTTCGCAAAATACCTCGACAGTCCGTAACCTGACAACGCGCCCCCATGCGTTACCCCGTGGTATGGAGCGCCATTGCCTTCGGCGCAGGCCTCTGGCTGAGCCAGTCCGGCTACTTTCCCGGTTTTGGCCCGACGTTGCTGTTAACCGTCGCGGCGTTTCCCTGCGCCATTCTGCTGCGCCGACTGCCGCATATCGGCGTGGCCACATTGCTGTTCTGTTTCCTTGGCTGCGGTCTGCTCTACGCCGCCATACGCCTGGGCGGTCCACCCGGCGATCCCCTCTTTCAGCATGCGGTGGCGCATCGCCAGGATCGCTATGTACTGGAAGGCGTGGTGATGCAGTCGCCGCTGATTCTCCCGGAGAGCAGCTATGAGCGCGTGCATCTGCGTGTAGACAGGGTCTTGGTGAATGGAGAGCCGACGCCTCTCTACGGCATGATCGCCCTGCGCTGGAGCGATCCCGTTGGCCCGTTATTCAGCGGCGAGCGCATTCGGGCATCGGGGCAACTGAATCCCCTGCTCGGCCCGGTCAACTTTGGCATTGGCGGCGTCGAAGTCTTCCTCCGCACCCAGGGCATCCATACGGCCATGACGCTTCGCGGCGCAGATGCCGTAGAGACTGTCGCCACGCCCCGCTTCTCACCCCGCTACTGGGCCGCCCGTCTACGCTATTACCAGGCAGGCATCTTTTCCCGCACCTTGCCGGAGTCCGTGCAGCCTTTCATCCACACCGTATGGCTGGGCGCACGGGGCGGCATCCCCGATGACACCTACGAAGCCTTCCTCAACACCGGCACCGCACATATTCTGGCGGTTTCCGGGGTCCATGTTGCGATAGTCTTCATCAGCAGCCGCATTCTCTTTGGCATTTTTGTGCGTTCGCCCAAGAAATTGGCCTTGATCACGAGTCTGGCCGTGCTGACCTTCGCGTTGGTGGCCGGGGCGCGGATATCCAGCTTACGTGCCGCGTTCATGATCATCCTGTACCAGACCGCGGAGTACTTTGATCGGGAGCCGCACGCCCCCACGGCCCTCGCGCTCGCCGCCTTTACATTTCTGCTGCACAACCCCGCCCTGCTCTTCGACACCGCCTTTCTGCTCTCCTTCTCCAGCGTGGCTTCCCTGCTGCTCTTCAGCGACCGTATTTTCCAGTGGCTTCCGTCGCGTTGGCCACGCGGACTACGCCGTAGCCTGGCTTCCATCCTGGGCGTGCAGATTTTGCCCACGCCTTTCGCCGCGCACTTCTTCCACGTGCTGCCGCTCCTCGGACCAGTGGCCAATTTCATCGTGATGCCCCTGCTGACATTTATCCTCTGGCTCTGCCCACTGATCGTGCTGTGTGGGAGCATCTACGAGCCCCTGGGGCGGCTCTTCGGCCATGCGATCGAACCGCTACTCGCTTGTATCCATGCGACCACCGGACTCCTGCAAGCTTTGCCCGGCGCCTACCAACGCCTCAGCAGCCCCACGGCCTTTGGCGCCCTCTGCTTCTGGGCTGCCGCCGCCTGCCTCTTCAAGGCCCTGGAACGCAAAGACCGGGAGCTCTGATGCACGTAAGTGATGGTATGGACTTTACAAGAAAGCCCCGCAGCCGGGTACATGTTTCCGGATGCGGGGCAGAGTGTATGGGTAATATTGTAGGTAGGACTTACTCAGCCTGGGCCTTGGGCGGCTGAATCATCAGTTCCTCAATCACCTCGGCGACATATTCGAACGGCGCATCGGCGATGAGATAGCGGTGTTGGCCATCGGGGTCCGGCTCGAAAATTGTCGGACCTTCCGGGAAAGACACCGTGCCGGGCTCACTGACATCCCAAAGCTGTACATCGCCCGCCATGTTGCCGCGGATGGCGTAGTAGGCCATGGTCTGATCATAGCTTGACGAACCGGCAATATTGCCCCTGCCGCCTGCCGGGAAAAGCTCGTAGGCCTTGGCGACCGGGTTTTCCTCGGGATTGGTCATGGCGCCGCCGGTGATCACGGGACGCCCAATTTCAAAACCGGAGTAAACAATTTCGCCGGGCCAGTCATTGGCTACGCGCTGCGAAGCTTCCAGGTCGAGCATGATGTTGTGCTCGGCATGCTCCAGATTCTCGAAGTTCCCCGCCATCAGATACAGACCGCTGACCTTGGCTTCAATCAATTCCATGCCCGTCATGTTGATGCTACCGTCGCCCTCGTGGTCGGCTTCGGAGTCCAGCAAAAGGCGAATGGGCGTCTGTCCACCGATAACAACAATTTTAACACTGTTGTCTGGGGACTCATGGAGCAGGCGGCGATACAAGGTCGTACTTTCCGGTGCCGTCTCATTACTCTGAGTGCTGGGGAAATTCTCGGGATTACCAATTGCCGGCGCATAGTGATCATCAAAGCGCTGGTCGTCAATGGGATTCAATCCAATGGGCACATCCTCTCGGCCATACCAGGTATTGATGGCATTGATGGCGCCGACGATGTACGGCCCGGTCTGGCTGGCGATTACGCCAATCAAATCACACTCACCATTGTCGGCCAGCGCATTGACCATGGCCAAGGTGCCGGCGTCGTCCACATCCGAACGCAGATCGGTGTCAATGATTACGCGGGGCTGTCCATCCACGGCCCCGGCAATCAACAGCAAACTTGTCAGTAACATCACGTGTGTGTTCTCCTTTGTTATGGTTCGCGTTTTATTATTAGTTGCGAATAAGATACCAGAGCCGGCGCATAGGTTCCACACATAGCCCGACGCAGACTTGCATCCAGGAAACCGGTCTGCCATTATGCCTGTTATGCGGTCTCGGCAAAAGCATGCCGAGGGCACGGGAAAT
>SKJD01000124.1 GCA_007116095.1 Candidatus Hydrogenedentota bacterium | reverse complement strand
TGAATTGCGAAGCGAACCCGGTTAACTGGGTGGCCAGCGCGAGGGCGAAAAGGGTGTAGAGACGGGTCCACTCAGGTACGTTCAGCCGATTGAGTAGACCACGAAAGCAACAGAGCATCAGCAAGAACGGCAGAATATTAACCGTGAACGTGACAAACTGAATGTAGCTGCGCAGTTCGTCCCGGTTGCCGAGGTCCACCCCCACCACGGCGTCCCACAGCAAATACTTAACCGTCATCAATAACGGCAAAACCGGCGGCTTCGTAGAATAAATATGGCCGTCCAGCTCGAATTTGTCCACGCTCAGTGGGGTAAACGGATTTTCCGGTTGATCGATCCGCCAGGCGCCTTCATGGGTCAGGCTCCAGACCGTCGCCAGGCGGCTTGCCAGGGAATCGCCGAGATGCACTTCGCGCATACCCCACAACGCTATCCCTACTGCCAAGGCGATGATACACCATTCTGCTATACGAAATTGTCGCGACACGTCCACAACCCCTCCCCAGGTCGTTTGGCGTTCCTGTCTCTATGATGCGAAGGCCGCATTAGAGCCCTGGAATGCGCCGCCACGTGCGTTCAAACCAACCGGGTGCATAGTCGGGGTCGGCGCGCCGCTCTACTTCACGCACAACGTCTTCCCATCCCCCATTCACAAATTCTTCCGTGCGGTCCGGGACAAAGAGGCCGCCAACACGAATCCAGTTTCCGCCACGTAACTCGAAGTTTAAGGTTTCCGTGCCGGTATCCCGCAGGAAGTTGTTGTCCGCCTGGGCATCACCCCGGCTGCGGTGCATTTGGGTGGCGTATCGCACCTTGGGGATGGTCACCTCGGCGGTATAGGGCGATGTCACCGAATCCGTTTCATGTATGGTGATGGAAGCGCCCTGCAAGCCGTTGGGATATTCGGAATATTCTTTCAGGAAATAGGGCCTGCGACGGATAACCTGATTCTGGTCGCCGGTATTTTCTTCCGCCTGAATATAGGCTTGCAACGTTGCCTGAAGCTGCTGCTCGTAATAGGCCCGGCTTCCGGCTTCATGCTGTTCCTGGGTGCCTGTGTATTCGCCCAGGGGTTCTTCCATGCCAACAAAGCCGCTTACTCGGGCACACCCTCCCGTTAGAATAACACTTAGAATGACCAGTGATAAGAGCATACGCATTGTACTGACTTGGTGCATGAAAAAAATGGTTCCTGTGTTGGTTTTTCAGATTAATTGGTGCGCCATACGTGGCGAAGATTCCTGAGCGCCGGTATCAAATTATTTATAGAATACCATATTAAGTGTTGTAAGCGCCTATTGTGCTTGCGGCGCGTGGCGAGTGGGCGTTGTGGCTACAACCGCTTAGGATGCGGATATCGGTTCCAGGACCCGGCACACGATACGCCGAAAGCCCCGATTCGTTTCGTAGCGGGAATCGAGTAATCGAACTTCGCGCGCTGTCATGCTGGCCACCAGAAAACGTCCCTGCACATATTCCCCTTCCTGAACGGTTTCTTCGATGGCGTCCAGATACGGATTATTCAAGATGAAGGTCGCCGTGCCGGCGTTGACATCAACCGAACGTAACACCATTTTATAGGCCGCAATTTCCTGATTAACCAGGTTGTGCAGTTCGCGGATTCGGCTGTGGTTGTCAATTCCGGCGGCGCGCGAGGCCAATGCGGAGGCGCGGTCGAAGTTCGCCTTGCGCCAGGGTTCCTGACGCAGCAGGCCTTCCACTTCGCCTACCAGTACGTCACGCACCTGGTTGGCGATTGCCCGGTTTTCCGACGTGTCGTGGTAGCGCAACGCCCGCAAGGCCTCTTCCAGCGCCGACACCGGGTTCTCGCCACGGGCCAGCATATCCAGAGCGCGGTTATAGTCAGGGACGGTTTCCGCGGGCACCTCCTCGTTGAAATAAGCGGCCACGGCCCGGAAACCGACATTCAGGCCGTATAGCAAGACCACCACACCGATGGAAAGCCCGACCACCATCGCCGCCAGCCGAAAGAGCTCCATATTGCTGCTGCGGGGCATGACGGCTTTCCGGGAGGCTTCGGGGGGCGGCCTGAAGGCGGCTTACTGCTGCCCCGGCGCCTGTTTCTGAAAGTCCGCCTCCAGTGGGGGCAATGCCTGGGTGTCCAGTCCGGAAAGATTGTACGGGGAAGTCGCGCCGGCGGATTCGGCAAATGACTTACGGAAGTCATCCAGCGCCTTACGCACTTCCTCCGACTGCTTGTAAGCGGCTTGCTTGGGCGCCCCGAGGTCGCGCATGGTCAATTTTTTTTCTTCGCGTTTGGGGCGGCCTACTTCTTCGCCGCAAAAACGGCAACGGGTCGCCCAAACACTGATGGACATGCGACATACCGGACAAAGGCGCAATTCGTCTTCCAGATGGAATTCTTCTTCTTCCGCCATAAACGTACTCCCGTGGTCGCATTTACATGTTCTTCCATCGCATGGAACACATCACAGCGAGACAGCAATTTGCCCAAACGGATGCCCGGACACGGCTTGCCAGCATTAATTCAATATACACACTCCTAACGTAACACGCAAGTAAGGTCTTGTCGTTCCTGTTGCGTGTAATGGTATATGGCTTCAGGGCATGCGCCAGGGTTCGGGAATATCCCTTCTCAGGCTACCAGCGAGACGGATAAACCCGAAGTAGCGTCCCTGATCGGCCTTTAGCGCTTCACGTTCGGCCTCGCCAAAGCGAAGCATGTTCCGATCTGTCTTGATCTCCTCCAGGAGCAACCAATGTTTCCAGCCCTCGGGCTGGGTGTCGGCCTGCTCGATCGTCACCAGGTCCGTCTTTTCCCAATGTTCTTTCCACCAGTCGCAGGTATGGAAACTGCCACACTCGCGTGGGTCCCAGAAGACGGATTGATCTTCCCAGCTTCGGGTGAAGTAGTCTGGCAGTGGGTATTGCAGGGGTTGCATGAGACTGGGGATGACGATTCCCATCTGTGCTCCGGGCTTGAGAAAGTTCACCAGATAGCTCAGGTAGAGATCGTCCGTACCGAAATAGTGGTAGGCGTCGACGCTAATAACCGCGTCAAAGAATTTGTCGGCGAAAGGCAGCGCATGCGCTTCGGTATTTAGGGGAAAGATTTGATCGGCCAGCCCGGCGGCCTCAATCCGCTCCCGGTTTTCTGTCGCCGCAATCCACAGGTCGGCCGCCCAGACCTGCACTCCGAATTCACGGGCGAGAAAGATGGAGCTCATGGCTTTGCCACAGCCCAAATCCAGGACGCGCATGCCGGGCTTCAAGTCCATCACTTCACAGAGCCACTCGGTCAGCCAGACCGCGTTGGGTCCCATCTCATTGTCCAGCATCCATTGCGGATCATATTTGGCGGAACGCGGGAATTGCGGCAGGGTCATCCGCGCCTGCAAGGCGCTGTCGTGTTCGGAATTCAATGTAGGCTCCTATGCCCGGGATACGCGCATACGTTTTTACGCAGCAAAAGCGCAGCATGCCACCTTGGCTTAGTCCGCCACATCGGCGGCACAGCGGAAACCGATATTGGAGGTGGCGCTGTTCGGCGTGTTGGAAGTCCGGGCCGCCACCCGGTAACGGTTACAGTACGTGTAATGACACAAAAAAGAACCGCCACGCATGGCCCGGGCCGTGCCCTCTGGCGGACCGTTCGGGTCGTCACGTGGTCCATCAACATGGAAGTCCGGGCTGAACCAGTCGCCGCACCACTCCCACACGTTCCCTGCGACGTTAAACAGTCCATAGCCGTTCGGCGGAAAACTGCGCACCGGGGCCGTGCCGAGGAAACCGTCTTCCAGGGTGTTTTCCTTGGGGAAATTCCCTTGCCAAATGTTGCAGTAGTGCTTGCCGTCCGGGTGCAGATCATCGCCCCAGGGATAACGCTGCTGCACCAGTCCGCCCCGCGCGGCATATTCCCACTCGGCTTCTGTCGGCAAGCGTTTATTCGCCCATTCGCAGTAAGCCTGGGCATCATTCCAGGAGACATGGGTCACGGGGTGATCCTGGCGGTCCTTGATATGCGAGCCGGGGCCTTCCGGCATTTTCCAGCAGGCTTTGGGCACCTGAAGCCACCATTCCGTGCCCTGCACCGCGTTCTTGGTCTTCAGATAGGCATCGGGATGCACCAGCTTGAAAAACACAAAAGAGTTCCCCAGACGTTCTGCCTCGGTTTTGTAGCCGGTCTCCCGGACAAAACGGGCGAATTGCCGGATGGTAACCGTGCAGGGGTCCATATAGAAGGGTTTGATGCGCACTTCCCGAATCGGTCCTTCCCCATCGGCCGGAAAGCCTTCCTTGCTGTCTGTGCCCATCAGAAAAGGGCCACCTTCCAGCCGTCGCATTTTGCGTGCTTCGGTAGGCGATGGCGTCACCCGCTTAAATGGCGCACCGACTGTTGCCTGGCATTCAGCACTGCCCTGGGGTGTGCAACACGGAGATTGTCTGGTTGAAGACATGGTATTGGTTGTTTGCTCCTGCCAACCCCCCTGGATTCGACTTGCCTGGTCCCCCGATACGCAATAGTGGCTATGTCCGAAGATCAGGCTTCGGCGGCGGCTTTTTCTTCTGCCTCCAGCACCTCGATCTCCGCCTTTTCCATCAGCGTTGCGACAAATTGATCGATGCGGTTGTTTTCCTGCTGGACATAGAGCCGTTGTTTCACCTGCTCCTTCACCGTGTCAAAATCGCGCAGCTTCGCCGGAATGTGGTCCGTGAGTTTGGCGATATGCGCGCCGAAGGGCGTGACAAAGACATCGCTGATTTCGCCCACTTTCATATTAAAAACCACCGCCTCAAACTCGGGCACCATTTCGCCCCGGGCGAAATAGCCCAGGTCCCCCGCCCTGTCGGGACAATCGGAGTATTGCTGAGCGAGCTTGTCATAGGATATGCCCTGGTCAATCATCGCCCGGACTTTCCGAAGTTCCGCCGTGGCTTCATGACACTCGATTACATTCTCGGAAGCATGCTTCACGATGTGGCTTGCGCGCACCCGTTCCGGCTCCATGAAGGCTTCCTGGTTGGCTTCGAAATAGACGCGGGCCATGTCGTCGTCCACTTCTTCCAGGTCGCTGCACACTTCGTCCAGCAGCATGTCGATCTTGATTCGGGTGCGCAAGTCACCCAGCAGCGACTCTTCCTGGATACCCATGCGCTGTAATTCGGACTGGTACTGGGCGTCGTCCTTGAACTGCTTCTTGAATTCCCGCAAGGCCTCGTTCACCTTGCTGGTCGGAATGGTGGGAAAGCGATTCAGTGCTTCCTGACGAATCAGTTCACGCTCAATAGCCGCTTTCCGGGCCATATCGCGGGTGATTTTCTCCTTCGGATCGCTGCGTTGCACTTGAAGCTCGCGCTGGGTAATTTCGATTACGGTATCTTCCAGGCGTTCGCCATTGACCAAGACCGGCATAATATTGACTCTCCCGAATTTGTTATACTTTCGAACAACCACAAGTCTACGCAAGACCGACCAGCAACTGCAAGAGACCTCCACCCAATATCACCCCGGAAACGGAATATTCGTAAAATGTCCCATGTTCATGAGGTGTCCCGGAATATGGAGGAAAACGGGATATTCGAGAATTGCAAAACAGCAGTGCGCCGCTTGTGAGGGGGGTGTTGATTGTGTTTTTGCAGTGGTCGGATTTTGTAGCCTGAGTCATGCCTTGCGCCCGAAAAGCTGATTACCAACCACACACGGAATTGGGATGCTTTATACCATTCTTGCGCCATTTCTACTTGCGGTATTGGCGCCGCTGTTACATCACCGCCTGAAGGATTTATCCGGCTGGTTGTTTGCCCTTGTACCCTTGGGGGTTTTTCTCTATTATCTGTCCCAGGTTCCGCAAATTGCCGCCGGTGAGCCTGTTTATCAAAGTTATGCCTGGGTAGAGAGTCTGGGTATCAGTTTAAGTTTCTATCTGGATGGACTCAGCCTGCTCTTCGCCCTGTTGATATCGGGCATCGGCGCACTGATCGTTGTCTACACCGGGGCTTACCTGGGGCAGGACGTCAACGTTCACCGCTTTTACTTGGCCCTGCTGGCCTTCATGGGGTCCATGCTTGGGGTGGTGCTTTCCGGCAACCTGATCACACTGTTCATCTTCTGGGAACTCACGAGCATCACCTCGTACCTGCTCATCGGATACGATCACCACAAGCAGGAAGCCCGCACCGCCGCCTTGCAGGCCCTGTTGGTTACCGGAGGGGGCGGTCTGGCCTTGCTGGCGGGACTGATTCTGATGGGACATGCGACCGGAACCTATGACATTCCCACCATCTTGCAATCCGGCGATATGCTGCGGGAGCATGCGCTGTATCTGCCCATTCTGCTGTTGTTGCTGGCCGGGGCCTTCACCAAGTCCGCACAGTTTCCTTTCCATTTCTGGTTGCCCAACGCCATGGCGGCCCCCACACCGGCCAGCGCCTATCTGCATTCCTCCACAATGGTGAAGGCGGGGATTTATCTACTGGCCCGCATGCAGCCGGTGATGGGAGACACACCGCCCTGGTTTTATCTGGTGGCCATTGGCGGGAGTTTGACCCTGGTCGTTAGCGCGTATCTGGCCATGCGTCAGGTCATTCTAAAAAAACTCCTGGCCTATACCACCGTCGGCGCCTTGGGCCTGATTACAACCTGCCTGGGGATTGGCACCGACTACGCTCTGAAGGCGGCCATGACCTTTCTGTTGGTGCATGCCCTGTATAAAGCTACCCTGTTTATGGTCGCCGGGGGGATCAGCCACAGCACGCACCTCTACGACACCGAGAAGCTGGGCGGGCTGGGCCGCATTATGCCTTTCACCGCGCTGGGCGCCGGTTTGGCCGGATTGTCGATGGCCGGTATTCCCCCCTTCCTGGGCTTTATCGGCAAGGAGTCCGTCTATGAGGCGGGACTGGCGTCGCCCGGAGCCATGCTGTGGTTGACCCTGACGTTGCTGTTGGCAGCGGTGGTGAACCTGTTTGTGGGGTTGCTTATTGCCTGGAAGCCGTTCTGGACTACTCTCGACGCGCCTCTATCGGAGGCCCATGAAGGCAATGTGGGACTGTGGCTGGGTCCTGTGCTGCTGGGGAGCCTGGGCCTGATTCTGGGTTTCATCCCCGGGACGACGGCACTGTATATCGTCGGACCCGCGGTTGCCGCCACGGCCGGTGAAGCAATCCCCGTCAGCCTGAGTCACTGGCATGGATTCAATCTGGCGCTGCTGCTGAGCGTTATCACGGTGGCGTTGGGGATACTGGCCTACCGATTCCGCCATCCGTTACGGCGTTTGCTGGAAGCGCCGGGCCGCCTCGATCCTGCGGGGCCGGAACGGGGCTATCACCGCCTGGTGGAAGGCATGCTCTGGGTGTCAAAAAAACAGACCTGCCTGTTACAGAATGGTTACCTGCGTGTCTACATCTTCACGGTTATCTCCTTTCTCGTGGCCTTGCCGATTTACACCTTGGTCGCGGGAGGCGGTGTTCCCATCCCTCCGGAATGGCCCAGCTTCAAACTGTATGAGCTCGGGATTGCTTTTTTGATTGCCGGCGCGGCCATAGGCGCGGCATGCACCAACTCCCGCCTGACCGCCGTGGTCTGTTTGGGGGCCGTGGGCTATGGGGTGTCCCTGGTCTACATCTTCTACGGCGCGCCGGATTTGGCCATGACCCAATTCGTCATTGAAACCCTGACAGTGTTGATCTTCGTGTTGGTCTTGTACCGCCTGCCCCGCTTCACCCACTTTACTTCGGAATTTGTGAAATACCGGGACATGCTCCTGGCGGGGGGCGCGGGCGTCTTTGTCACCATCCTGACCATTGCCGCCCTGAAAGTGGAAATCGCCCCGACAATTTCCACGTATTTCGCCGAGCAGAGCGTACCTATGGCCCATGGCCGCAATATCGTGAATGTGATTCTGGTGGACTTCCGCTCGCTGGATACGATGGGTGAACTGCTGGTGTTGGCGATTGCCGCGCTTGGCGCCTATGGCCTGCTGCGTCTGAACAAGGACGAGAAGAAAGACAAGGTATGAATTCCCTGTTTCTACAAACCGGCGCACGCGCCATCAAGCCGCTCATGCTGTTGTTCTCGGTTTACCTGTTGCTGAGCGGGCACAACCACCCCGGCGGCGGCTTTGCCGGCGGACTGGTGGCTGCCGCGGGCTTTTGTCTGCATGCGCTTGCCGTGGATGTGCATGCCGCACGGAAAACCCTGAAATTGCAGCCCAGCGCCCTGATTGGCCTGGGACTGCTCTTTGCCCTGATCAGTGGCATATTCGCCTTGTTCGCCGGGTTGCCGCTGATGAGCGGGCTTTGGTTTACCTTGCATCTGCCGATCTTTGAAGAGGTGAAAGTCGGTACGCCGCTCATCTTCGACATCGGAGTCTACCTGGTCGTGATTGGCATTACGTTGATGATTATTATGAATCTTATGGAGGATTGAGGTGGAAATACTCCTCGCCATCATTATCGGCATATTGTTTTCCTGCGCGCTCTACCTGATGCTGCGGCGGAGCCTGATCAAGGTGGTCATCGGTCTGGCATTGCTGAGTCAGGCGGCCAACCTGCTGATCTTCACGGCAGCAGGCCTGCACCGAGGCGATCCCCCGTTGATTCCTGAAGATGCTGTGGCCCCGATTGGCGCCCATGCGGATCCCCTGCCCCAGGCCCTTGTCCTTACCGCCATCGTCATCGGCTTTGGCGTGCTGGCCTTTACCCTGGTCCTCTTCCAGCGGGCCTACATGATCATCGGCACGGACGACCTGGACCAGATGCGCAGCACCGACACGGAATCGACGGATTTGAAGACCTTACCGCAGCAGGAAATACATGAACATTAACCTCGAATACGTCATTCTTGTATTGCCCATCATACTCCCGTTGCTGACGGCTGCGCTGGGGCTGATTTTCTTGCACTACCCCAAGGTGCAAATCCCCATCGGCATGACGGGGATGGGACTGCATTTTCTCAGCACCGTGGCCTTGTTCCTGTATGTGAGCCGCAAAGGGATTCTGGCGGTGACCATGGGCAACTGGCCCGCCCCCTTCGGCATCACGCTGGTGGCTGATCAGTTCAGTGTGGTGATGGTGTTGATGGTGGGCCTGATGGGGCTCCTGGTCCTGGT
>SKJD01000383.1 GCA_007116095.1 Candidatus Hydrogenedentota bacterium | reverse complement strand
TGCCTTTCACCGTAAATTTATTACGTGGCGATGTATTGCAGTTGGACTCGTATGCCCTAACTCTATTATTTGTAAAGGTGAAAATAATAAGTTAATCGGGTTATGTAAAGCATGTATAATATAGTAGGTGAATATAGCCTAAAAATCAAGCAAAATATTTTAGGTGTAAGGAGTGCTTATTTTTGCCTGGAGCTTCGGGATGGGGGTTGACAAGCTGATGAGGAGATTTCACGAGAGATGGCGTGGTTTCAAGAAAAAAGCCCCAGAGCTGCGTCATTTGAATGAGGCGACTCCGGGGCCGGGGTATGCTGATTTCTGTACGGTTTTTGGGGTGATTATTCCGGACGTTCCACCAGGTTCACGGGGATCAGACGCCGCTGATCGGGTTCCACGCGGAAGGTCTTCACCTCAAAGGGCCCGAAGATGATTTCTTCATCGATTCCATGTAGAGGCAGGGTGACGCGGGTGCTGCGTCCAGTACCGGTCGGCTCGAAAAGCCGTACGATGAAGGCTTCTCCGCCCGACTGTTGCTTGAACGCGGAGAGCTGAATGACGTCGTCGCTCAGGGTCACCGCAGGCTTCACGGCTTTACCTTCGCCGGTGGGGAAGAAGGACAGGGCGTAGGGCTTCTCGTTGTGCGCGATGGCCTCCCGATCAATCTGCTCGAGACGGCTTTCCCATTCACCGGCGTTCACCCAGAACGTGAAGAGCCGTTCACCTTGGTCAATGCGGGGGTTGTAGCGGTCCTGCGGCAGGATTTCGCGGTCACCCCAGGGATGGGCGCAGTAGGCTGGGGAGCGCAGCAGGCTCATGCGCAGTTCGCCGTCACAACCATCAAAGCCATACACGCCGTCGTTGATGCAGGTCAGACCACTGGATTCATCTTCGGCGACCATGGCCATCCACTTGTGCGCGGCGCATTCCCGGCCATTGTTGGGGAAATGCTGGATGCCGAAAGCCTGCTGCCCGAGCACATCGCCCTTACCGAGCGTGGTGGGCAGTGCCCATTTCAACATGCGATCCTTTTCATTCCAGTGTACCCGCACCTCGATTTCGATTTCCGTGCTGTGCTTGGGAATGCGATAGGTCTGGACGAGACTCGACTGCTTATAGGCGAACACGCTCTCAATGACCGTGCGCACCGGCCCGTCCTCAATGATTCGGACGGCGGGCAGGCTGTCGGCCTTGACAGCGGAGAAGCGGGCGCTTTCTTCCGGCGACATGAGGGTGAAGGCGCCTTCCAGGTCGCGGTAGGAGTCGACCAGCATGCCCCAGGGGTCCTCGTTGTCCCGCATAACCAGGGCGGCCCCGGCTCCGGACTTGAGATACTCCTTGCCGTGGACGCTGTATTTGTCGATGAGGCCTGTCGTGGCGTTGATGTGCACTTCCATCACTTCCCCTCGCACCACGAATGCGCCGTTCTCCGTTTCCTGGCGCATTTCCGGACGTTTCTCCAGTACTTCAAAATCGCTGTCGAAGCGGGTAACCTGACCGGGCGCGAGTTCGGCGCTGAAGATGCAGCGCTTCCGCCAGTCGATGGGGATGCTACTGTATTCCTTCTCCGGCTGTGTCGGGATGGGCTTGCCGTCCTGGTAGATGATCGGCACGGTGAATTGCTCGTCGAAGATGGCGTCGGCTAACTGGAACTCACACTGGAACACGCCCCGGACCGGGAAGGGATGCGGGTTGTAAATCATAACCGGAATCCGGTCGCCGCTGGCCTTGGTTTGACCGGAGCAAAGCGAGAAGAAAGCCCGCGTCTTGAGGCGGGAGAGAATCTCCAGGCCATGGTAGAGCAGGCGCAAAATGGACTCTTCCACCGGCTGAATCGAAGAGCCGGGGAGATTGTCGTGAAATTCCGCGGTTGCCAGGTCGCGCATCACTTCCTCGAAGTCTTCCGCAGGATAGTGCATCAGACCCTGCAACGCCGCCGTGGACGCCATCTTCTCGACAAGATACAGCTCATTCTCGAGTTGCCGGTGCTTCTGCTTGACGCGGCTCATGGAGGTATAGCAGCCGACGCCCCAGGGATTCAGGTCCTCCGCATGGGTGGGCAGGGGGCGGTTGGCGTCGCTGAGCTCTTTGAAATAGGCCTCCGGCGTCGAGTGGATGATGTCCCAGTCCCGGTTGCTGGATTGCAGGTCCCGCAGCATTTTGAGGTCTTGTCGCGATGGGCCGCCGCCGTGGTTGCCCATACCCCACAATACGATGCCCTCCGCCTTGTCCGGATTGTCCTTCATCCAGCGCTCTACCTTTTCCCGCGCCTTGCCCAGCGGTGAATTGTAGAACGACGAGGCGCGGTGCCCCGTGATGACCGAGCCGTCGAAACCAAGCCAGACGAAATCATCGGAGGGCAGGGCGCAGTCTTCCTGGTTGGGCCGGCAGAAGAGGTAGGAGTCATAGCCGGATTTCTTGAGAATCTGCACCAGGCCCCGCGTATGGCCGAAGGGATCGAAGTTGATGGCCGTGGTTGGGGCCTTGCCGAATTTCTCCTGGAAATAATTCCGACCGAGCAGAATCTGGCGAATGAAGGACTCGCCGCTGGGCATGTTGCAGTCCGGCTGGAGATACCAGCCGCCCATGATGTGCCATTGCCCCGTTTTCACCAGCTCCTGAATGCGCTTGAAGAGCTGGGGCTCATACTCCTCAATCCAGCGGTAGAGGATCACCTCGTTGTGGTTAAAAATGTAGGTATCAAACTCTTCACACAAATCTGCGGCTGTGCGGAAGGTGGATATCGTCGCTGCGGCGCCTTCGTCCCAATCCCATTGCCAATACGGGTCCAGGTGGGCGTTACAAATGAGGTGTAGCTTTCTCACGGTCAGAATTCTCCCCGGGGTTGTTTCCAGCACGACGGGGCGGCCGGCAATGCTCCGGCCCTGGTACATCCCCCGTCATTGACGAAACACAATAGGGATAAAGTGATCGGAAATGCAAATCCACCGCATGCCGGTGGCAAGGGCGCTAAATGGCTGGGAGTAGGCGGCGTTGCTTCCATATTGTCATTTCGACGGGCGCATTGCGACCGAGAAATCTTTCCGGGGGGTTAAGATTTCTCGCTATCGCTCGAAATGACAAGGGAAGGACGCTCGAAAGAACAAGGGCGGCGCATGGCGACCGAGAAATCCTGCCGCCCCCCTGTCATTTCGATGGGAGCATGGCGACCGAGAAAACTTTATAAACGACAGACCAAGAAAAAAACTGGGATACCGATCACCGGGAGATGTCTTCAATTATCATAATGATGCGATAAGAATTTGAATCCAGCGCCGGGCAGCAAATTTGCAAAAGTTTACTCAATATCCCTACAATATCCTGAGGCCTGCCGATTTCTGCGTGGATCACCCAATGTACAAATATATATGTTGTATGTGCTTTGTCGCGCTCTAATTTTCCGAAACACCTTGGCCCATGCATGCATCCCCGCGTTAAATGCGGTGATTACTGTGAATTTCCCCGTGCTGACGAGGCGCGGGTTCATTTTTAACAACTACTTTACCGATATGGTAATCAACGGAGGTTTATTATGCTCATTGATTTTGGCGGCGAAAAAGAAGAAGTCATCACACGCGAAGAATTTACGATGGAAAAGGCCCACGAAGTCCTGAAGGACGAAGTGATTGCCGTCATCGGGTATGGCGTTCAGGGACCGGCACAGGGACTGAACATGCGTGACAATGGCTTTAAAATCATTATCGGCCAGTCCAAGGCCTTCAAGCAGGACTGGGATCGCGCCGTGGACGATGGCTGGGTACCGGGCGAAACCCTCTTTGACATTGAAGAGGCCTGTGAAAAGGCCACGGTCATTCAGATGCTGATTTCCGATGCGGCCCAGAAGGCCGTCTGGCCGACCATCAAGCCGCACCTGAAGGATGGCGATGCGCTTTACTTTTCCCACGGCTTCTCGATCGTCTACAAGGATCAGACCGGTGTGATTCCGCCTAAGAATGTGGACGTCATCCTGGTGGCCCCGAAGGGCTCCGGCACCTCGGTCCGTCGTAACTTCCTGAGCGGCGCCGGCATTAACTCCAGCTTTGCCGTCGAACAGGACTTCACCGGCAAGGCCGAACAACGCGCCATTGCCCTGGGTATCGCCGTCGGCTCGGGCTATCTCTTCCCGACCACCTTCCAGAATGAAGTCTTCAGCGATTTGACCGGGGAACGCGGCGTGCTCATGGGCGCCCTGGCCGGTATCATGGAAGCGCAGTACGATGTCCTTCGCAAGAACGGCCACAGCCCCAGCGAAGCTTTCAATGAGACGGTTGAAGAGTTAACCCAGAGCCTCATTCGCCTGGTAGACGAAAATGGCATGGACTGGATGTACGCCAACTGTTCCGCCACCGCACAGCGCGGCGCGCTGGACTGGAAGCCCAAGTTCAAGGAAGCCACCCTGCCGGTCTTCAATGAACTCTACGAGCGGGTGAAGAGCGGGGCCGAAACGAAGCGTGTGCTGGAAGCTACCAGCGGCGATAACTATAAAGACCTGCTGGAGCTGGAGCTTTCAGAGATTCGCAATTCCGAGATGTGGCGCGCCGGTCAGGCTTCGCGTGATCTGCGCCCCAAGACCCCTGAAGCACAGCGGGTTCAGTCCACGGTTGGCACCACGGGCCGCGGTCACAATTAATTCAACACATCCGGGCAATCGATCGCGTCACCGAGACAATATCTGATTACGTTAACACCGGGTATCCTCCCGCAGGAGTGTGCCCGGTGTTGTTTATTTTGGGGCATATCACAAGATGCGCAAAATGCTGCCGAGTGAAAGCGCGATATTTGCATTTTTCGTCAATGATATTGTATACAGTAGTGCTGTATAATTTACGTAAGCGGTGTCGCAAACCCGACCCGGGCGTGGAGGAGTAAAGCGGATAACTTCATTCCCGCTAGCATATGAATTTTGCGTATAAAGCCGCCATTTTTCAATTATTTAAGGAATCAGCACCTGAGAGAGCCAGGCAGGGAAACTAGATTGCCAATTTTTCCTGACCATGGCTTTCCCACATCTCTTGGTTAGTGTGTTATATTCCGTATAGCCTGATTACCCCGGACTTCCAGTGGCAACGCTGACGGATTTCTGGTTGCTGAGGAGTATTGTGTTGGATATTGATTTCCCCGGAACACTCTGCGGGCCATTGCATAATGAGCGCTTTGAAGTAAGTTGGCAGGATGATTACTTGAAGGCGTGCATGCTTTCGGATGTGGGTATCAAGCGCGAAAAGAATGAGGACGCTTGTGTTTTGTGTGCGCCGGAGCATGGTAAGCTCCGTCGCTTGCGTGGGGTTATGATGGCGGTGGCGGACGGGATGGGCGGCGCCAGCGCCGGTGAACACGCCAGCCACCTGGCCTTGAAGGTCCTGACCGAATCCTACTATGAAGGCAATCGTCCGCAGACGAAAGTGCCGATTGCGCTGCGTATCGCACTGGAATCGGCGAATATGCAGGTCTTTGACGAAGCCAGCGAAGATGCCGCCCTGGCGGGCATGGGGACGACCGTATCGGCGCTGGCCATCGTTGGCAACTGGGCCTATATCGCCCAGGTGGGGGATAGCCGGGTCTACCATTACCGCCCTGGCGTCGGATTGGAGCAAATCACCCTGGACCACTCGCTGGTTGAGGAACAGGTGCGCATAGGCGTTCTGACGCCCGACGAAGCCCGAAACCATACCCTGAAAAACCTCATTACCCGGGCAGTAGGTATCCGAAAAAATGTCGATGTCGATCTTTTTGTGCAAGAGCTGCAAAAAGACGACATCCTCTTTTTGTGTTCTGATGGCCTGACTAATATGGTTGATGACACAATCATCGCCGAAGAGCTTGGCGGCAATACTCCGGAGGAAGCACTCCAGCACCTGTTGGACGCAGCCCTGGAAGCCGGCGGCATCGATAACATCACCGCAATTGTTCTGAAAGTCACTGCGGTCCCGCCAAAAATGTCGCTTCAAAAAATTGAGGAAATTCCCCTTATCCAGCCCAATGGTTTCCTGCGTCGCCTTTGGAATCGTATCCGACCCGCCCGCAACTGAATAAATCAGCGTGTGGCGAGCGCCAGGCGCAAGCCGAGTCCGCCATAGATGGAGGCGGCAATCCAGCGGAAAGCCTTCGCGAACCGGGGTTGACGAAGGAGCTTTTCCCCGATGCTTCCAGAGAAGTAGGCGATGCTGAGAAAGATGGCGAAGGACTGAAGCATGAAGACCATTCCCAGCGCCAGCATCTGCCAGGCCATGCCACCCAACTCGGGGCGGGTGAATTGGGGCAGAAAGGCGAGGAAGAACAGGGCTACTTTCGGGTTAAGTATATTCATGATGAAGCCACGACGAAAGCTGGCCAGGGCATTAACAGGGAGGGGCTCCGCTTGGTGCGTCTTGCCGGCATTGTTATGCTTGACCGCATGGCGAATTGTCTGTATGGCAAGATAGAAGAGATAAGCCGCGCCAACATATTTCACGATTTGAAAGGCCAGTGCGGAGCTATGGAACAGCGCTGAAATGCCCAGTGCTGCTCCCAGGGTATGGATGCTTATGCCGCTGCACATCCCGCTGGCAGTAATAAGGGCAGCCCGTTTGCCGCGGGTGAGCCCTTGGGTGATAATGAATAGGTTGTCAGGCCCGGGGGCCAGGGTCAGCAAGATGGAGGCCCCCAGGAAGTACAGTAGAATATGGTTCATCATACGCAGTCCCCGTGGTTATTGGTGTGAAGTGACGCCATGAGGCGCTTCATGACCCAATTATATGCTCCAATTCCTTTCAATTCCAAACCCATCCTGCAACGTGTGCACTTAATGCGCCGTGCTGTAACTATTACCGGGTGACTGGGTATATTCAACAGTCAGGCAGTAGTTGTCGCCCAGGCGTTGTGGGGGCAACGGACCTCCCGGATGTTGTGCTCCGACAATGGAATTACCCCAAAAAAATAACGCCGGTATGCTGTTCCACAACACGAAAATACCTCGTAGGCAAGCAAGTGATGATGCCGCGATTTACCGAAACTCCCCAGGGCGATTTTCAGTCCTATCAGTGCCCAGCAAGTACGGATCCGAATGCTGCTGATTATCGGTTTCGTCTTGATGCTGAAAGCGCCAGTTTTGGTATAATCACGCCTTGTTGCCCGAGCGCAAGTTGAGGTTTTTCTGCCTGGTACTTGCGCCCATTTCGTTGTGCTTGCTGCATCCGGGGGAGTCATAAGCTGGCGAGGCGTCGGTCGTCAGATGCCGCTACATGGTAAGATAATATTATCAGCTTACCCGATGCGCCCCTTGCTAAAGCCATACCAGGTATCCCGATTCGTTGATTTGGAGTCCCAATGCATATTCATCGTTACGCAACCCTGTTTTTCGCACTTCCAATTTTGCTCTTGACGGCATGTGGCAACATCGTTGACGCTAATCGGGGCAATTCCGAAGAGGCGTCACAAAGCCGGGAAATCATTTTCCCGGTTGAGGCCTCCCAACCCATCCGCACCGATCTCTCCGAGTTCATTCGCACCCAGTCGACAGTGGTCGCCGAGCGCAAGGTGGAAATTGCTTCCAAGGGCACGGGACAGGTTATGTCGCTGTATGTGGAAGAAGGAGACCAGGTCCGCGCCGGTCAGGTCCTGGCCGAGCTGGACAAGGCGGAACTGGAGGCGCAGATTCGGCAGACCCGGGTGAATGTGCAGCAGCAGAAAGCCGCTTACGATGTGGCCGAGCAGAGCTTGCAGGAAGGGATCGGCTCCCGGGTGGAACGGGACAACGCACGTTTCAGTTATGAGTCGGCTTTGGCCAACCTGGAATTGCAGCAGGTGCAACTCAGTCACCAGACCATCCAGTCTCCTATCAACGGGATCATTACCCAACGCATGATACAGGAAGGATTGATGGTGAATAGCGGTATGCCCGCATTCGTCGTAGTTGATCCCCAGTCTTATGTACTGCCTATTTATCCCCCCGAGAAAGACCTGGCTTCGCTGGCGATGGGCCAGACTGCGAAAGTCTCGGTGGATTCTTTGCCTGGAGAACTCTTTGAAGTGCGCATTGGCCGGATCAACCCCAGCGTCGAGCCGGGCGGCACGGTCAAAGTCACCTTGGAGTTTGCTCCGGATGATCGCCAGAAATTGCGGGACGGGGTCTTTGCCCGGGTCTGGCTGGTGACCAATACCCTGGAAGATGTGTTGACAATTCCACGGGATGCACTTATTGAAGAGAACACCCGCAGTTACCTGATGCTGGCTGTGGAAGATCCGGACGCCGATGAATCGGACGTCGACAGTGATGTGGAGCTGGGGGTGTCGGTTGATGGCGATGCCGATATGGAACTGGAGACGCCCAGGCGCATGATGGCGCAGCGGGTCGAGGTAATGACTGGCCTGGAAGAGGGCAATCTTGTGGAAATTCGCTCCGGCGTCACGGATGAGGATCTGGTTATCACCCTGGGACATCAGCAACTCCGCACTGGCGCGCCCATCATGGTGACGACTGCCCGCGAGCAGATGGCGCGCAACCTTGCCCTGACCGCCGAAGAAGCGCTGGAAGCCACCGCAGCGGAAGAGGCCGCCCGTGAGTTGTCTGGTTCGGGTGATTGATTGAGTGTGTTTGATGCGTCGCGTGTTGCAGCGAAATGCTGTCGTCTTTTCGGATAATAAATCCTTTCATACCGCCAGAAGGCGTTGTTTCGGGTCCAAACGTAATCCCTGTCTCCAATCGTCACTCGTCATCTGCGGTACGGCGTATGCTCCTGTATCGCTGAAGCCGCTGCCTGCAACGTCTGGTTTACTGCATTCATGAACACAACAAGCCCCGCTGACGACAAGAAACAATATCGCCTGGCCATTCGCCGTCCGGTTACCATGGCGATGCTGTTTCTCACCTTGATTGTATTCGGGGTGCGTTCCTACCAGAACCTGTCCATCAACCTGATGCCGGACATCTCCTACCCCACGTTGACTGTTCGGACGACTTATGACGGCGCCGCGCCTGAAGATGTGGCGCAGTTGGTTACCCGGCCGCTGGAAGAGATGCTGAGCATCGTCAGCGGACTGGTGGAAGTCAGCAGCGTCTCTTCCGCCAACCAGTCCGAGGTTATCCTGGAATTCGCCTGGGGGACGAACATGATCACGGCGCAGCAGGATGTGCGTGATCGGCTGGACCTATTTGATCCCCCGCGGGGCGTTACCGAGAAACCGGTAATACTACGTTTTGATCCCACCCTCGACCCGGTGATGCGGATCGCCATTACCCCTCC
>SKJD01000372.1 GCA_007116095.1 Candidatus Hydrogenedentota bacterium | reverse complement strand
CCGCAGGGCAGTTGCAACGCTTGGAGCCGACGCTGGATGTCGCGCATATCCTAGTGCGTGTCGAGGACGTGAACGAAGAAGGCGACTGGGAAGCTGCCCGGGATCGCATCGAAGCCGCCCGGGATCGCATCGAAGCTGGCGAGGCGTTTGAAGATGTCGCCCGGGAAGTCTCGGAAGACTACATGTCGGCGGATCGTGGCGGACTGTACCCGGAATCGACCCGTGGACGGGTGCCGGCGGTCATCGACAATATCATGTTCGATTTGGAGCCCGGCGAACTCTCCGAACCCCTGCGCGGCCAGGCCGGTTGGCATCTGATTCAGGTCTTGCGGCGCAACGAGCCGGGCCTGATACAGTTCGAGGAAGCCCGTGATTTCATCGAAGCGTATCTCCGGGAAGGCATGATTAATGAACGGATGGAATTCAAAATTAATCAGGCCAAGCTGGTCATGAATATTGACATCTATGAGTCCCAGGCCGAGGAAGTGCCCCTGGAGCACCACCATTAAGCATCCGGAGTTTGCTTCCGGGCCTTGCGCAAGATGCGTAAGTGAAAGAAGAGCCGGAGGTAATCCAGACCAAAGGCGATGATGCGGGCGCTGGACTGTCCGGTGTGCCGGGGTTGGTAGTGGAAGGGAATTTCCCGGATGGGCAGCCCTTCGGCATGCGCCTGAAGCAATATCTCCAGCAGGATGACAAAATTGTCGAAGCCGGGCCGGACCCGTTGAAAGACCGTCCGGTGGTAAAGTCGGTAGCCGCTGCTCATGTCCCGGTAGGGAAGGCTGAAACCCCAACGAAAAAAGCCGTTAAGCAGGCGGCTGAGCTGGAGCCGGAACCAGTTCTGATCGGCGTAGCCGCCGGGCACATAGCGCGAGGCGATGGTAATGCCATCGTGCGTGCGTGCTTCCCAGAGCGCCTGAAGAAACGCCGCTGGATGCGACAGGTCCGCGTCCAGGGTGAGGATATAGTCGGCCCGCGCCACCTCAAAGCCTTTGCGTAGGGCGTTTCCATAACCGGGAGCTGGTTCGAGGTGATACTGCACCTGCTCCAGGGCGGCGGCGAGTTCCTGGGTGCCGTCTTTGGAATCGGAATCCACCAGGATAATTTCATAGTCCAGGTTGGTTTCCGCCAGCGTGGCCTGTAAATCCGGCAGTAAATGACGTAAATTTTCCACTTCACGGTGGCAGGGGATAACCACAGACAAATCCGGAACCGGGAGTTCGCTTGGGGCCATGCTGTGCGCTGTTCTGTTCCTCATACATGCATGATACTACATTGGCCATCGAAAAGGCTGCATTCTTGACCTACGTAGAGAAGTTATTACGTGAACAAAACACTGGGTGAAGCTTCCCTGCAACGCATTACTTCGGATGCTGCGCGGCGGATGCAGGAAGCAATTGCGGCGGCGCAAGGCAATGAAGTCTTTTTCGCAGGCAGCCTCGACGGCCTGGGCAAGGTCGCCGAAGTGCGTGTCTGCGCCCGGGGGAATGAGTCGGCGGTGACCGCGCTCTTCGACGGCCTGCGTGTCCGCGAAGTGGTCCTGCACAACCACCCTGGAGGCGATCTCCGACCCAGCCAGGCAGACCTGGAGCTTGCCGCGGTCTACAGCCAGAACGGGCACGGGGTCTACATCGTCGACAATGACGTCACGCGGGTCTATGTGGTGGTGGAGCCGTTCACGCCGCGTGAGGTCAGCCGCCTCGATCCGAAAGCCCTCTGGGCGGTCCTGGCCGATGGCGGTCCGATGTCCCAACGTCTACCGCATTATGAGGAACGCCGCCAGCAGCAGAGCATGATGGCGGTGGTGGCCAATGCGTTTAACAATGATGGCATCGCGGTGATTGAGGCGCCGACGGGCGTCGGCAAGACCCTGGCCTACCTGCTTCCCGCCATTGAATGGGCGATCCGGAACAAGGAGCGGGTGGTGATCTCGACGCGGACCATCAACCTCCAGGAACAGATCATCGACAAGGACGTCCCGCTGCTGCAGCGGGCGCTGGACAAGAAATTCACCGCCTGTCTGGTCAAGGGGCGCGGCAATTACCTGTGCCTTCGTAAGCTAAACCGGGCCCATGAGGAGGCTACGCTCTTCGACGAGACGGAGCACCAGGAACAGTTGATGGCGATTCAGGAGTGGTCGGAAGTCACCGAAGACGGGTCACTCTCGGACCTGCCCTTTGTGCCTGCCCGGGACCTGTGGGACAAGGTCTGTTCCGAGGCGGACAGTTGCAGTATGGGCCGCTGCCCCGACCAGAAGAAATGCTTCGTGGGCCGGGCCCGCCGTGAACTGGCGCGGGCGGATATTATTGTGTCCAACCACCACATCCTCTTTTCCGATGTCGCCATCAAGCAGGAGACGGGCAGCTTCAGCGCCATGGCGGTCCTGCCAGCTTATACCCGCGTCATTTTCGACGAGGCCCACAGCATAGAGGATTCCGCCACGGAGTACTTCGGCGCCTCGGCCACGAAGCTGGGGGCGATGGCGACTTTCAGCCGACTCTACCGGGTGGAGCGTGGCATCGAAAAGGGACTGATAAGCGTCATACGCCAGAAGTTGATTAAGAGTTGCCCCAAACTCTCGCTGGATGCCTACAATCCCTTTGACAGGCTCATCAACGAGGCGCTCATTCCGCAATTACAGATGGCGCGAGGCAACATCATCGAAGCTTTTGACGGCCTGCGCAGCCTCACCGCCATGCTCTGCCGTCAGATTGGCCGGGACATCAAATGGCGGCTGACGCCGGAGGCGCTTCAAGCGAAGGAGCTGCGGGAGTTTCACAACACGGTCCTCTATCCGACGGTGGAGGAAGGCCAGGAGGTCGTGAAGCAGTGCCTCAAGCTGGCCGAAATGCTCCGCAAAGTCCCCGTACAGGAAGATCAGGCCGAATACAACCCTTTTGTCGATGAACTGCCCCAGCTCACGGCCCTGGCCAACCGACTGGACCGGATGCTCGCGGCTTTGCTGGAGTCCACCAGCGATTCCCTGCGCGAGAATACGGTGCGGTGGATCGAAATCGACGCGCAGCGGGATCAGTTTGTCCGGGTGGCGCGTGTGCCGCTGGAGGTGGGGAAACCCCTGGCGGAATGGGTGTATGAGAACCTGAAAACGGTGGCCATGACCTCCGCGACGTTGTCGGTGCGCAAGCAGTTTGACTACCTCTTTCAGCGCCTCGGGCTGAACCACTGTGAACCGCAGCGAGTCGAAACCTGCATCCTGGACACGCCCTACAATTTTCAGGAACAGGCCATGCTCTGCGTGCCTGATGACATTCCGGAGCCCAACGCGCCGCAATTTCTGGAGGCGAGCACGGAATACATCCGCAATATCCTGGAAACAACACGGGGCCATGCCTTTATCCTCTTCACTTCCTTCCATGCCCTGGATTTTGCCTACAAGCGCCTGGAGCAAGAGTTGCGCATGAAAGGCATCACGCCGTTGCGTCAGGGCAGTATGAATCGGACGGTGCTTTTGGAGAAGTTTCGGGACGATTTAAGCAGTGTCCTCTTCGCCACGGACAGCTTCTGGGAAGGGGTGGATGTTGCCGGAGAATCGCTTCAGTGTGTTATACTGCCCAAATTGCCCTTCAGGGTGCCTTCGGACCCCATTCTGGAAGCGCGTTCCGAGGCGATTGAGGCGGCCGGGGGAAACCCCTTCATGGCCTACTCCGTGCCGCAGGCCGTCATAAAATTTCGGCAGGGTTTTGGTCGTCTGGTGCGCCGTCGCAGCGATCGTGGCGCCGTCATAGTACTGGACAAGCGAATTTACAGCAAGTACTATGGGCGGATTTTTCTGGAATCGCTGCCGCCATTGCGCCTGGTGCGTGGCGACAAATCCAACCTGTTACAGCAATTGGATTCTTTTTTTGAAATACATCGAAAAGACGCGCGCCCCGAAGGGTGAGCGCCTGGAACATAAACCGGATTAAGGACACAGCATGGAACAAGACATTCGTATAGATATTTCCCGGGCAAAATCCTCTGCGGTGGGCAAACCCCACGGGATTTCATCCGCCGAATTGCAGGCCATAGAACCGCGTATCCTGGAAGCCCACGCCATCCTTCAGGAAGAGCGGGCACAAGGCAAGTATGGCTTCTATGACTTATACAAGGATACCGAGACCCTCGAACGCGTAAAAGCGTCGGCTGCGCGTTTTTTGGATAATGGCATAGAAAATGTTGTCGTGTTGGGGATCGGCGGGTCTGCATTGGGCATTACGGCCTTGCAGACGGCGCTGGGCCTGCCGTACCACAACATGATGAGCAAGGCGGCGCGCAAGGGCAAGCCGCGGCTCTTTGTGATGGACAATATCGACCCGGTCACCTTCCGCACCATGATGCGAATCTGCAACCCCGCCAAGACCCTCTACAACGTCATTTCCAAGTCGGGCGGCACGGCGGAAACCATGGCCCAGTGCATGATCATCATCGAACAGCTTGAGAAGAAGCTGGGAGCCGACAAGATCAAGGATCACCTGGTCATTACCACCAGCCCACGCGGCGAAGACGCGCCCAAGAGCCTGTTGCATCCGGTCGCGGATGCCTATGGCGCCGAGACCTTTGATATTCCCCTCAATGTCGGTGGCCGATTCTCGGTGTTCTCGCCGGTTGGCATGTTCCCCGCGGCGATGCTGGGTATGGATGTTGACGCCATGATGGCGGGCTGCGAGGCGATGGACCGCCGGACCTCCCAGGGCAATCTGATGGAGAACCCGGCTTACTTGCGGGCCGCGATTCATTATCTGATGGACACGACCAAGGGCAAGCACATGTCCGTCATGATGCCGTACGCCAATGGCCTGAAAGATGTCGCCGACTGGTATTGCCAGCTTTGGGCGGAGAGCCTGGGCAAGCGCTTCAGCCTGGATGGCAAGGAAGTATTTACCGGCCAGACGCCCATCAAAGCGCTTGGCGCGACGGATCAGCACTCGCAGGTGCAGCTCTACCGCGAAGGCCCGAACGACAAGATTTTCAATATCCTGGAGCTGGGCCGCTTCGACAAAATCCTCAAGATTCCCGACACCTTGTCCGAAGTCACGGATTTGGACTACCTGCGTGGCAAGAGCATGAACAAGCTGATGAACGCGGAGCTCCGGGGCACCATTGATGCGCTGAAGGTAAGCGAGCGTCCGGTGATCCGGGTGCAACTGCCGCGCCTGAACGCCCACGCCATCGGCCAGTTGCTCTACATGCTTGAGGTGGAAACCGCCATGGCGGGACGTCTGTACAATATCAACGCCTTCGATCAACTGGGCGTGGAAGAGGGCAAGCAGATTGCCCGGAAGCTGATGGGTGGCGAGCGGTGAGTGCGGACCCGCCCCGCTTTGAGGCCTACGGCTCTGGTGGCGATTATGCGGGGGCGCGTCGCATGCGGCGCGCCTTCCGCTACGCCGTGCTGGCCTGCCTGTTTTTCACTTTTGCCCTGTTCTTCAGCGAGAATTATCTCCGATATGATTTACTGGAAACCCAGTACATCATGTCGGTGACGCTGGATCAACCTTCCGCCCGTGCGATTCTCCGCAATGTGGTGCTGCGTGACAGTGAACAGAACGAACGTCCCACCCCCCGCTACCTGAATGCCCTCGCGGAGATCGAGGAGGTGGACGCCATGGCCGAGGCCTACGCCGCGGCCTATATGCGCGAACCGAACAATGCATTCATGGTGATCAACTACGGTTGTTATCTTTTCCATGAGGGCCAGTACCGTGAGGCCCGGGAACGTTTCCGGGAAGCGGGTATCCTGCCGCCGAACAACGCCCTGCCACGCTATCTGGAGGCTGCCGCCCTGGCGCATTCGCTGGAGGACGACGCAGACTTCAGCGAGGTGCTGACGCTGATCGTGCGCACCAACAACAGCGGAGACCCCATTCTCTTCCCCGAACCGCCCTGGCACCAATCCCTGCCCAAGTACGGGTATTGGTACATGAAACGCCAGCGGGAGATTATCGACCAGTGCCTGGCCCCACTGTACCGGATGAAGTCCCGGCTAGTGGCCCGGGCGCAAACGCAAATCGATTCGGGCCAGTTGCAGGACTGGAGTTCCTGGCTGGGCTCGGTGGAAAACATGGCGGCGCGTTTAATTGGCGTGGGAGCGGCCGAAGACTCGATGCACAGCAGCGCGACGGCGCAGTTCGGGCTATCGCTCAAGCAGGACATTCTGGCGCTTCAGACGCAGATTCTGGAGCTACAACCGCGTTATGTTGCCCGTGAGCGCAACATCGAGGAGCGGCGACAGAAACTGGAAGCCGCCCAAGCCCGGATTTATACCTTTGAGAATGAGCGGGATGATCGTATCGCCGCGCATCAGGCGCTGGTCTCGCAACCACATTACCTGGTATTTCATACCTGCCTCATTTTGGCGTTGGCCTATCTGTTGGCGTGCATCGCCATGCGTTTGGCCGGGGCTTCGCTGAACACCCGCACCATGCAGGAAATCCCGGTGGCCCGCACCACGTTGATTGGCGGCCTTGCCTTGATGGCGTTCTTGCTCATGCTGAGCATATTCATGCGACAGGCCAATGGGGAGACCTTGTTGCCGGTCGTAATCAATACGCTCTGGTACGGTGTATTGATCCTGATGCTGATCTTCGGGCTCTTCTACCCTGCTGTCTGGTTGCCGACGCCGCGACAGGTGGTCGCCCATGCGCCGGTCTGCGACTCGGGAGACAGCATGTTGGACGACGCCAGGTCTGCGAAGATGACCGCCTGGTTGTCCTTTGTGGTGCGCTATTACGGCATCCTGTTGGGGGGATTTCTCATTGTAGTTTGCTTTTGGGTGCTCATGCATCGCATGGTGGAATCGCTGTATCCCACACAGATTCGTTTGCTGAGCACCGGTCTGTACGAAGAAGAGCTTCGGCTGGTGCAGCAGATACAACACATGCTGGGTAACTGATCGCCATGTCCGCGTTAGTATCACAGTATCCGCTTGTAGCGCAACGTAGGGGGACCACGTATGCGAAGTCGCTATCAAGTTTTGCGGGGGGAAGCCGCTGACTGTATTCCCCATTTCGAGCACTGGTCCTGTCCGGATGCGGAGAGCTATATCACCGGTATCGACCACTATGAAGCGCCCAGAGATTGCCGGGAGCAGTTGAATGCGCGTTACCCGCATCTGGGGCTGCCCGAGCTACCTGACAATACTCCGATTCCCCGGCCCGAGGAACAGCCCGAAGTGACGGGACATGATACCCACGCCGTGCGCTGGGGGGACAGCCAGTCCTGGCACTGGGACTGGGGGAAGCACCTGAAAAGCGCCGAGGACGTATTCCGCTTCTCACCACTGGCGCAAGGTGATTTTCGTCAGATTCCTGTGGTGGAGTCCCACGATTACCGCGATGAAGAAGCGCTTTACCGCATGTTTCGGGCGCGCTACCCGGAGGATTGGGGCAATACCGCGCCGGAAGGCTCGGACGCGGCCTGGAATTTTTACAACACCCTCTTCATGTGGCCCCTGCTGACTTTCGGGTGGGAGCTCTTTCTGGAAACCTGCCTGGACCCGCGTTTCGAGCGCATTATGGACGAGTTCGCCGAAATAAACCGCCGAGTCTTCCGCGCTGCGGCGCGCCTGCCGGTTCATTTCGCCATTTGCCACGATGACATCGTCACCTCGCGGGGGCCCACCTGTTCACCCGAATGGATGCACCGTCATATCTTTCCGCGCTATGAAGAATTTTGGGGTAAGCTCCGAGACGCCGGCAAGCGGGTCATTTTCATGGTCGATGGGAATATGGATGCCTATGTCGACGACATCTTTGCCTGCGGCGCGTCCGGCATCATCACCGAACCCTACACCGATTTCCGCGCCATTGCCCGGAATCATGAAAATGCTGTTATCGCCGGGGAAGGGGACGTGCGGATTCTGATGCGCAATGACCCGGCGGAAATTGAATCCATGGTGCGGCGCATGGTCGAGACTGCCCGTATGACCAATGGCTACCTGATGTGTATTGGCAATCATATCCCCTGGAACACGCCCCCGGAAGCGGTGCAGTGTTATTTGGATTGGAGTCATGAGCTTGGGCTCCGATAAACTGAAGCGGTGTTTCAAACTATCTTGGGTCTCAGGCGTATTTCAACTGGAGGTAATCGATGTCGCATCAACACAGCTCCCTGCGATTCAGACAGGTCCACCTCGACTTTCACACCTCGGAAGCCATCGCACAGGTTGGGCAGGACTTTGATCCGGACGAGTTCGCCGATACATTGCAGCGGGCGCATGTGGACTCGGTGACCTGCTTTTCCCGCTGCCATCACGGCATGATCTACCATGACACGCAGTTCGAGGCGCGCCATCCCGGCTTGCAACGCAATTTGCTGGTCGAACAAATCCAGGCCTGTCACAAACGGGACATCCGGGTCCCGATTTATATCACGGTCGGCCTGGACGAGTTCATGGCCGGGCGCCATCCGGAGTGGCAGGAGGTGGGGCCCGACGGCAAGCCTACCCATAGTGGTCCGCTCCAGGCCGGCTGGCACAAGCTCTGCCTGAACGCAGCGCCCTACCTGGATTACCTGGATGCCCAGATCGCCGAAGTGATGGAAACCATGCCCGCCGTGGACGGCCTCTTCTTCGACATACTGCTTCAGGCTCCCTGCGCCTGTCCCTGGTGCCTGGCCACCATGAAGGCGAAGGGCATGGATCCCGGCAACGAATCGGCTCGGCGCGCCCACGCGCAGATGGTGCTGGATGAGACCCGGCGCCGGCTGACGAATACGGTGCGCGAACACAGCGCAACGTGTGGCCTCTTTTTCAATTCCGGGCACATGTATCCAAGTTTTCGGGAGGTTACGGACTGCTTCACCCACTTTGAAGTGGAGTCCCTGCCGAGTGGGGGCTGGGGTTATGACCATTTCCCAATTGCTGGCCGATATGCCCGCACCTTCAACAAGCCTTTTCTGGGAATGACCGGGCGCTTCCACAAGAACTGGGGTGATTTCGGGGGCTACAAGAATCCAGCCGCGCTGGAATATGAGTCTTTTTCGAGCCTCGCTGAGACGGGCGGCATTTCCAGCAGGGATCAACTTCATCCGTCCGGACGACTCGATCCCTACACCTACGATATGATCGGCTCGGTCTACGAGAAGGTTAAAACGGTGGAGCCCTATTGCGTCGGGGCGAAGGCGTTAACTGAGATTGCCGTGTTCAATCCGGAGGCCATCGGGGTGCAGGACAACCGGATTGACAACAGCCTGGCCGGGGCCTATCTGATGCTGGCCGAGTGCGGTTATCAGTTTGATGTGG
>SKJD01000286.1 GCA_007116095.1 Candidatus Hydrogenedentota bacterium | reverse complement strand
CATTTCCTTCGACAAGCTCAAGACCTTTTTGCACGCACAACTGCCTCAACAGCTTTCCAATTTCCTTTCGGCGCTTGCCGTAGAAGACTTTTCGACGGTACAATTACCACATGATACTTGCAGTCCCACTTCACGTGGGACTGACTTTTCCAATCCTTCATAACGGTTCTCCTTGGCCCACAAGGGCCTTCCTCAGGAGAACCGTTTTATCATTTAACGCTGGAACGGTTGAACCTTATGAATTCTCACCGGCAGAGCCGGTGGATTAACCAGGATTTAATAAAAAGTCAGTCTTTACCTACTATGATTTAGCTCTCCCTAGGTTGGGTAAGAATAGTTGTTATACCATTCTCCCATTCGCTAAGGAGAGCTTCGTCAATTTCATCTTCTTGCTAAATATATTTATAGACAGTACAAATGAAATTAAATAATATTCAGATAAGCACTATCAGCCAGTGTTAAACCCTCAGTATTGGGTCGTCTAAAAATAACAAATTCTACATGCTCAGATTCTATATCTTCAGGAATTTCTACTTTAGTATTTAATGGTACCCAGATGGAATTTCCTGGATGTGTTAAAGTACGCCGTACTTCTTCACCATCTAGTGTATATCTGATTTGAACTGCAAATTTGCCATTTTCATCAGCTAACATCATTGCACCAAATTCAACTTCATGACCACGAAGTGTGTCTGATGAAAAGATTTGCACTATCATTGGGTAAACACCGGCAACATCTGGCAATGAAATAGCATAATCACCTTGATGTGAATTCGTTGTTCTTATCTCATTCCCTCCAGTAGCACGTATTTCCCAACCTACAGGATGCCCGTTGGTCCACTCCTCGAAGGAGCCGTTTTGAAGGAGGCCGCTGTCCCAAAGGATATCCTCTTCGACTTCGGTTTCGACCAGGGCAATGTCTTCATCCGTAGTCGCCGATTCGGGCATTTCAATGGGATCCTCGTCAAGCGGCGCCGGTCCCGGTATTTCCGAATCCGGATCGATTGTCGGCACGTCTCCCTGCCCACACGCCGTTAAACCAAAGCCTCCCAAGGCCAATATGAGCGTCATTACAACACATGAACGCACAAAATCCATGATCCGTCGTCCTTTCTTTTTTGCTTCGAATAAACCCAAGTGCAGCCTCGTTGGCGGCACGACCAAAAATAACAGATGCTGCAAGGTGCTTGCAACATGTAATAAAACTGGCGCAGTCGATTACAGGTTGACGTGGCCATAAAATTTAAGGAACAGCGCAAAGCGGAAAAAATTTTCCACAATTCAAGGTCAGCTTCCTTGCCCATTCCAGCGTTAATGCCTGGTTAGCAATACGGGAGCAATTTTTGAAACAATTTGGCAAAATTTTCCTGAAAAGCTTGACAGTATGGGTCAGGAATTGCTATGATTCATTCCGTTGCATCGGCAGCAACCTTTGCTGCCAAATCTATGCGGCCCCATCGTCTAGCCTGGTCTAGGACACCGCCCTTTCACGGCGGCGACACGGGTTCAAATCCCGTTGGGGCTGCCATTTTTTTATCCCCCCGCTTTCAATTATCCTGCCGTTTTTACCACTTCATGATGTATCGTCACCATAATCTATGGTATCCTGATCTGGATACAAACAAAACGGCGCTTCTCCAATACGGCATTCCCGAGGCATATTAAGCGGCTCAGAGGTGCGCCCAGAGAACGTGCGACACCCATCAGGATATACCTCTCCATGTCCCAAATTTACAATCCCCACATCCATCGATCCGCCTGCACAAAAGAACACAAACACGGCTTCACGCTGATTGAGCTGCTTGTGGTCATCGCCATCATAGGCGTCCTTGCCGCACTGCTGCTTCCGGCGTTAAGCCGGGCGCGTGAAGCTGCCAGACGCGCTTCCTGCTCGAATAACCTACGCCAACTCTGGCTCGCCATGGAATTGTACCGTCTGGAAAACAAGGGCTACTATCCGGCCCGACAAGACCCGCATCCAGACAATCCCTATCTTTTCCTCTGGATGGGCCGTGGCTTCCGGGAACTTCTTCAACCCTATGTTCCGGGCGACGGTGATCAACCAGGTATTTTCCTCTGTCCCTCCGATCACCGCTCAGAAGTCCAATTCGACAGCACTTCCTACGCCTATTCTATGACCTTCTACCATTCACCCGAGCAGCTTGATCACATCGCCGATCTGGAACCCAATCCCACATTGCGGACCCAATATGCCTGGAATGGCGGCGCGCCTGAACGGGTGCTGCGGGTGCAACCCCAGAATGACAGCCGATTACGTTACCCCTCGAAGAAAATTCTGTTGGGCGAATGGTTCGCCAACCACGCCGCGTTCGCCACCGATGCCGGCTGGTTCGCCGAAGGAGGCAAACGGGTCTTTCTCTTTGCCGATGGCCATGCGGAATACCTGGACAGCTCGGAAATCCTGCCCGCGCATGATGGTCTCCCCAACCCCAGCCTGACCATTGGCGGCATCAGCGGCAAGGATATTCCCTGATTGCCTCAGCTATAAACTGATTGGCGCCATTTGCCCATCATAATCCAAAGCGGAAACAAGTCCCGGCTTCCACAGGGTAAAGTATACCCCAGGAAGCCGGGACGCTTTGTTTTAGCATGTGATTAAAGCAAATTGCTAAATAACGGACTGTTTGAAGCAGCCTTCGTTATGAGCGAATCGGCATAATCACATTGACGAACGTGTCCTCACCCACTTCGATGTAGGGCTTGATCACCCCCGGGAACTGATCGTCTTTCAGGACCAACGCCACCTGCTTTGTATCAATGCGGCGGACCACCTCCCAGATAAAATCCGGATTGAACGAGATGTCCACGGATTCCCCATCATAGGTTACCGGAACTTCCTCCACATATTCCCCAACATCCGGTGTATTTACCTTGAGCAAGGCCAATCCCGGCGAAACCAAAAACTTTACGGTGTTGAATTTATCATTGGTCATTGTGCGGGTACGACGAATGGACTCTTCAAAGACGGCACGATCAAAGACCACTATCTTGTCGTTCAACTTCGGAATCACCACTTCATAATTCGGGAAATTCCCCTCGATCAGGGCCGTAATCATCCGGGTGCGGTTAAAGACAAACGCGGCCTGACTCTCATCAATATACACATCCACCGTTTCCTCATCGTCCAACTGACGCTCCAACTCATGGATCATCTTCGAGGGGATAATCACCTTCGCCGAGGCCTCCACCGGAATATCGTTCAATTCACGCGCCAGGCTCATTCTACGGCCATCGGTCGAGACCACCGTCAACTTACCCTCTGAAAGCTCAAAAAGCAGTCCTGTGAGGCTGTAGCGCGACTGGTCGGTGCATATGGCGTGGGAGGTCCAATAAAATAATTTCTTCAGCGCACCTTGCTTCAGCGTTAATGGGGTATGGCCCTCAAATTCACGCATCGGTGGAAATTCTTCGGGCGACAGGCTGAAGAGCTTGCTTTCAATTTTGCCACAGGTCAATTTAACAATGTTATTATCCAAAAGCTCCAAAACAATGTCTTTGTCCGGTAGCGCGCTGAGGATGGAGAAAATGCGCTGGGCGTTCAGCGTCATGCTCCCCGGTACATCTACCAGGCAATCCATTCGGCTTTCGATGCTTACCTTCAAATCCGTACCCACCACCCGGATGGCGGCGTCTTCGGTTTCGAAGAGCAGGTGGGTGAGGATGGGAATGGCGGATTTCGGGGCCACTACACTTTTAACTTTGTTGACAATGTCCAGGAAATCATTTCTGGGTATGGTGATTCTCATGGCTTGGAACTCCGTGTTGGTGAAAACTCGATGTGTATCTTTATAAGAATGTATATTTAAAACAAGTAATAGTAACAGTAAGGGTTGTTAATAAGTTAATAACCGACATAAACCCTTCATTTTCAATCCGTTACCTTGTTGAAAAAACGTTGATGAAACGTGATCATTTTTCCCCATCCTCCACAGCCGTCGGAAAAAGATCGCGATTTGTCGGTTTTTGTGTGGATAGCTGTGGATAATTTTGCGTCGGTTTCCAGAGATTTCCGCAGGTTATTCAGGAGTTATTCATGGAATACTGGAAGGTTTTCCACAAAAACCGATCAATCCGATCAAAACAAGTTCTTCAGGCAATATTCGATTGTGTTCAAAGTTATCAACAGGGCTATATCCCTAACTTGACAGCATTTAGGGAAATTGTTTTAAGCCTAACCCAGAAAATCTAGGGGTCATTTATTATGTGGAGCAAAGGTTCATGAACTGTCTAAAATAAAAGACTAAGTTATTTATTTTCAATGGTTTATGATTTCAGCCAATGAAGCTTAAAAATCGGGAAATAAAGCGCTAAAGTCAATCCTTACAAGGGTTTGTTCCTGCTTGGACAAGCATTTGAAGCCTGCCACCCTTTATTGACTGGGACTTTATTCACAAGTTTTCCACAGGCCGCTTTACTCAAGGTGCGCGGGGAAACTGCGTCAAAGGGTTATTTCATGCCCTCAAAGCGCCCTGGACTTTAGGCGGTTCACAGGAAAATCGCCGGTTCATGACATTTTGTGTTGGTCTGGGTTGCCTGGGCATTTTCGTCTATTGCCCTCAGAAACCCGTGAAAGTCGCGCAATAAGACATTGACCGGCACAAAATGGCTTAAAAGGGCGTGCAAGTTGTGACCGAATACAATCCTGTCGGGTCCAAGAAAGTAGCGCATTGCCGATAGCTTTGATACAATGCAAGGCGTAAGCTTAGCAAAAAACACTACCCGAGTCTAATGTAGCCTGAATTGTATGCTATTTGTTACTTTGGACTCAATTTATAACGCAATCCGGGGCGATACGCTGCATGGCCTTATTTTCCACTCAAATACCCATAAAAACCATGGTGCCAATATGCCGTCAGATGGCCACCAGCTACAATGCCGGCATTCCGATCTTGCAGACCCTGAAGCTGCTTGGTGGGCAAACCTCCCACCGGCGAGCGCAGCGGGTTTTTCTGGAGATGCATCATGCGATTAAAAACGGCAGCGGTCTGGGTGAAGCCGCACAGGTGCAAGAAAAATATCTGCCGCGATATTTCATCGACCTGTTGAGCGCGGGTGAGACGGGTGGGAAGCTGGATATCATGCTGCGGGATTTGGCCGACTATTATGAGGATCGCCTTCGGATGCGCCGGGATATCCTGCAGGCTATCTCCTACCCAGTCTTCATCCTGCTCCCGATTGCCTATTTTCTGGGTTCATTCGCGCTTATGCTGGTGTCCCGGCTTGATATGAGCGGCGGGGGTGGTTTCAATTTCGGGGATTACATTCAGGATTACATGTTTTTCCAAATGCGGATGATGGTCTTTTTTGCCCTCATTTTTGGCGTCGTGGTAGTATTATCACGCTACGGCATTTTTCCGTGGATTTGGGGTTGGGTGGCGACCTTTGTCTGGCCGCTGGCGCCGATTACCCGGAAATTGGCCCTGTCCCGTTTCTTTCGGAGCATGGCGCTGCTGGTGGGCGCCGGGGTTGATTTGAAGAAATGTATTGTCAATGGCGCCGCCATCACCGCCAATCCCTATATGCAACGTGATTTACTTCAGGCTGTTCCAGGCGTCGTGCAGGGAAAGACCCTGGTGGAGGCTTTTTCAGTCACCCGATCGCTCACCCCGCTGGCCCGAGAAATGTTGCTGGTCGGGGAGCAAAGTGGGGAACTTGAAATCGCCATGATGAAGGTGTCGCAATACCACCATGAAGAAGCGACCCATGCCGTGAATCGCGGCGTGAAAGTCCTGGGGGTGGTGATCATGTTGACCGTGGCGATTATGGTGGGATTTTTCATCATTAGTTTTTACAGTCAGTTATACAGCAATCTGTTGAATTTTTAATCATGAGTGAGGTTTAACATGTCGGATTCCGAGCAAATAACGCCTGAGAGCGCAGTCGATCGCACCAAATGGATTTGGGGGGGAATCGGTATCCTGGTGTTGGTCATGGTGATATTAATCTATGTGACGTCAGAGCAGAAGCCCCCGGTGTCCTCGGTGCGTGCGGAACATATTCTTATCACCTTCGACCGGGCGGATCCGAATGATCGGGCAAATGCCTTGGAGTTGCTTCAGGAATTGCGTGACCGGATTGAAGACGGAGAAAACTTCCGACGCCTGGCCCGCCGCTATTCCGACGATCCTTTCAGCGCCGCCCGTGGGGGGGACCTCAATTACCATCCGAAGGGAAGTTTTGACGACAACTTCGAAGATTATGTTTGGAACGCACCCTTGAATGAACTCAGTGAAATTATTCAAACGAACCATGGCTTTCACTTGATCCGGGTCGTGGACCGCTATGTGACCGATGCCGATGCCTATGAAATGGAGCTGGAGCGCCGTGTGCATGGAGATCAAATGGACGAGGAAGAAGCGGATAGCGCGATTACGGAAGAATAATCGCGGCACATTCATTTTTTTCGTTCAACGGATTACACGGAATACAAGACAATAAAAAAAACACCCCCGACGAATCAAGGCGATTCTGTCGGGGGTGATTTGCACAAAAGCTGATAGCGAGTTATACCACGGTAGATTTGCCTAAGAGGGGGTTTTTCGAAAAAATTTCTCCAGATTTTGGCTGATTTGCGGGTAGTTGTGGTAGTCATTGAAGAAAATGCCCAGAAGCAGGAGCACAAGCGACTCCAGTGGGGACATGCTGCCTTGCGCAATCGCCGGGCGCTGTGACACGGTGCGTATGTGTTTCATGCAAACGGTCTCCCAATTCCATAGGTTGTGATTCTTGACGAACTGTGTCAGGTTGATTGACCTCAAGGCAATAGAGCGATTTGCCGTAGCCCCGGGCCGTGTTTCCATGTACATTCTAAATGCTATATAATAAACAAGTCCAATTCACCCCGGGTTTTCTGCGCAGATTACACTGCTTTGCCATGCCGTAACCTAGCTTCCCTGGCCATTCCGGTGCTGGTTCTTCCATATGGTCGCGGGCGCTTGTACCACAGCCAATCTGCGTCACCAAGCAGCTCTGCAATCCCGGCATTTAATTTTATTCCAATACACAGTACGATAGTTCAGGAGCGTTTTTGTGAATCCCTATACCCCGATAACGGAATCCCTGTGCAAGCATTACCCGGAGATTGATCCGGCAGACCTGGTCTACAGCAAACCCCCCTCCGCGGATTTGGGCGACGTAGCCCTGGCGATGTTTCCGCTGGCGCGTACCTTGAAATCCGCCCCGCCCAAGATTGCCGCAGAAGTGGCGGAAAAAGTGGATTTCGGACCGCTGGTGCAGGAAGTGACGCCCACGGGTCCCTACCTGAACTTCAAGCTGAACCGCAGCCAGGCAATTCGCAATATTGTGTCTACGGTATTGACCGAGCAATCAGACTACGGCTCCAGCGACTGTGGCAAGGATCAGCGGGTCGTGTTGGAGCATACCAGCATCAATCCCAACGCCAGCCCCCATGTGGGTCGTGCGCGGAATGCGATGATCGGCGACAGCCTGGCGCGTTTGCTGCGTTTTCAGGGGCATGACGTCGAGGTGCATTATTATGTGAATGACATGGGCCGCCAGATCGGCCTGTTGGTCCTCGTGGCGGAAGAGCTGGAAGACTTGAACTTTGAGCAAATCCTCGAGGCCTATGTCGAAGCGAACCAACGCGCTGAAGCGGACCCGGACTTTGCCGAAAAGGGCTATGAATTGCTGGTGCGCATGGAAGAGGGCGATCCCGAGGTGCAACGCCAGTTCCGTGAAGTGACGGATCTCTGCCTGAAGGGACAGCTTGCCGTGCTGGAGCGCTTGGGCGCGCGCTATGACTGCTTCGATCGCGAGTCGAAGTATGTACGCGACGCACGCCTGGAAAAGATACAGGAAGCGCTGCGGGCAAAAGACGCCGTATTCGTGGATGAGGAAGAGCGCCTGGTGGTGGACCTCTCGAAGTTGGGCTATCCCCACGAGCAGGGGCGTTATTTTGTCCTGATGCGCGCCAACGGCAGCTCGATGTATGGCTACCGCGACATTGCCTACACCATGGACAAGGAATCGCTGGGGGCGGACTTAAATATCATGGTGTTGGGCGAGGATCACAAGTTGTATGCCCAGCAATTGCAATTGATTCTGGAAAGCGCGGGGCATAAGGCGCCCGAATCGGTCTACTACGCCTACATTCTCCTGAAAGAGGGCAAGATGTCCACGCGCCAGGGGAAGGTGGTGCTGCTTTCCGATTTCTTGGACCAGGCGGCGGCCCTGGCCGTGGCCCGGGTGGAAGAGCAATGTCGCGATCTGTCAGCAGAGGAACAGCAGGCGATTGCGGAAAAAGTGGCCGTGGCGGCGATTCGCTTTGCTGTGCTGCGTGTGAATCCAAACAAGAATGTAATCTTCGACATGGAAGCCGCGCTCTCCTTTACCGGCGACACAGGCCCTTACATCCAATATTGCTGTGCGCGCATCCAGTCCATTCTACGCAAGGCCGAAGACAAAATTCCCACAACCCCGAGCGCGGACTTTCCCCTGGAAGCGCAGGCGGAATGGCAGGTGGCGGCGACAGTGGCGGAATTCGAAGAGGCCCTGCTGGCGGCTTATGAGCAGCGAAATGTGGCCGGTATCGGGCTGTACGCCCTGGAGCTGGCCCGTCAGTTCACCACCTTCTACCATGAATGCCCGGTCCTGATCGCGGAAAGCGAGGCGTTGCGACTAGCGCGCTTGCAGTTGTGTCAGGCGGTCTTGCAGACCCTGCGCAATGCGTTGTATCTCCTGGGCATCGACGTTCCCGAACAGATGTAACCCCAACCAACAAGGGGATTGAACAACACGATGGGCTCCCTGGACGCATACCAGCAAACCATACGCGACCTTTCCGACCGGCTGGTGGAAGCCCAGCGCCCCATTCGTATTCTGGATGCGATCAAGTGGGACAACGCGGTTCAGGAAGATTTCTTCGCGAAGCAATTCAAGGAATTGCCCCAGGTCAACCGCGATTATTATGCGAAACGCCCCCTGGACTTTGATCCGGCTGAGTACCGCCAGCGTTTCCAGGAGCTGAGCCACGACATCCAGCGTCACCTGGGACAGTTCAATCCGGTTGGCGTGATCATGCGTCGGATGTGCCGGGAATACGAGATGGTCATCCGTCTGCTGGAAGCCCGGGGCGCGCCGGAGTTTACCCGCATTTCCCGCGAGCTCTTCGGCAGCGCGACAGACGCCTTTCATGCCGGGGATCCCAACCTGGCCGATCTTGGCATCATGATCGCCGAAGCGCTGGACAATATCGACACCAGTATCCTGTTGCAGAACGAGGAGAAAAGTAT
>SKJD01000412.1 GCA_007116095.1 Candidatus Hydrogenedentota bacterium | reverse complement strand
CGACTTAAACAGGGGAGGTTATTCATAACATGGGAATTGTACTCGGACTGGATGTAGGCACCAGCGGCACCAAAGCCATCGCCATGGATGCGTCGGGAAAATTACTGGCCTCGGCCTTGGTTACCTATCCACTGCACAGCCCCAAACCCAACTGGGCGGAACAGGACCCGGGGGACTGGGAACAGGCCGCCTACAGCGCGTTGGCCGAGCTGGCGACGAAAATCAATATCAGCGATGTGAAAGGGCTGGGTCTTACCGGCCAGATGCATGGCTCCGTCTTTCTCGACGCCGACAATAAGGTGCTGCGCCCGGCCATTCTCTGGTGCGACCAGCGCACCGCCGCCCAATGCGACGCCATCAACAGCCAGGTCGGCGAACAGAAACTGTTGGAGCTTGTCTCCAACCCGGCCTTGACCGGCTTCACCGCACCGAAAATCCTCTGGCTTCGCGACAACGAGCCGGCAGTCTATGAGCGCGTGAAGAAGGTGCTGCTGCCCAAGGACTATATCCGCTTCTGCCTCACGGGCGAATACGCCACCGATGTCGCCGACGCCTCCGGCACCTTGCTCTTTGACGTGAACAACCGCACCTGGAGCAAGGAACTGCTTTCGTTGCTCAAAATCGATGCGGACTGGATGCCGCCTTCCTACGAAGGGACCGAAGTGACCGGCAAGCTCTCGGCCGCCGCTGCCCAGAAGACCGGGCTGCCGGAAGGCTTGCCCGTGGTTGCGGGCGGGGGTGATTGCGCGGCCGGTGGCGTGGGTTGTGGCGTCGTGCGTCCGGGTGTCGTCTCAGCCTCCCTCGGCACCAGCGGCGTGGTCTTTGCCTTCTCCGAGGACGTCCACACCGATCCCGAAGGCCGCGTGCATACCTTCTGCCACGCGGTGCCCGGAAAATGGCACACCATGGGCGTTGTGCTGAGCGCGGGCGGGGCGTTGCAGTGGTATCGCGACGCCCTCTGCGCCGAAGAACGCGCCGTGGCCGCACAGACCGGCCGCGATCCCTACGAATACATTACCGCTGCGGCAGCCCAGGCTCCTCTGGGCGCGGAAGGATTGCTCTTCCTGCCCTACCTCACGGGCGAGCGCACACCACACAAGGATCCCTTTGCCAAGGCCGCCTGGGTTGGACTGTCCCTGCGCCACAAAAAGCCCCACATGGCCCGGGCCGTATTGGAAGGCGTCGCTTACGCGATGCGCGACAGCCTCGACATTATCCGGGGCATGGGCATCCCGGCAGACGAAGTGCGGGCCTCGGGCGGGGGTGCGCGCAGTCCCTTCTGGCGGCAAATTCTTGCGGACTCCGGGCATGTGCCCATGGTCACCATCAACGTCGACGAAGGACCGGCCTACGGCGCAGCCATCCTGGCCAGTGTGGCCGCCGGATTACATGACTCCGTCGAGGGCGCCTGCGACGCGATCATCCACGAGACCGATCGGCTCCAGCCCATCCCCGAGCATGAAAAGGCCTACGACGGCTGGTTCGCGGAATACCAGGCTCTGTACACAGCCCTGGCCCCTGCCTACCGGCGCATTGCGGAGAAGATTGAATGAGCGATAAATGGCGGGTGGACCCGGACCTGAGCCTGGCCGCGGTGGAGGCCGAATTGCCGGAGACCAACCGTCGCGTGCAGAAGTTGCTGACGAAGCTCTACAGTAAACGCTTCGGTCGCTTCAGCAACGAAGAGGTCTACCTTTGCATCAGCACCCACACCGGCCTGCCCTGGACCCTGCCGCTGGCGGTTGAGCGCCTGCAAGCCGACCCCATGCTGGAGGCCGTGGCGCACCCCGGTGATCTCCTGACCGCCGTGCTGGGCGTCGACGGGGCGTTTTGGAAGCAGCAACCGGAGCTGGCGGTTCAGATGGCCGATGTGGCACAGCGGGCCCTCCAGATTGCCCAGGAAATGGGCGCGCCTCTGCCCCTGGACGAAATCTTGGGTGACGATCTGCTGCTGGCCATCCAGCAGTTCATCACCGGCGTGAAACCGGAAGAAGCGTAGTAAATTCTCCCAAGGGGCAGGTAGCGTATAGGGTTCGTTGCTACGGCATATCCGGGCTCGTTATTACGCGCCTTCCCCATCCACAGGAAGTTTGGCGGCTTTCCAACCGCGAAAGCCGCCGGCGAGGGAAGCGACGCGCTTGTAGCCCATGCGCTGGAGGGATTCGGCGGCCAGGGCCGCCCTGGAGCCACCACCGCAGTAGAGTACAATTTCGGTCTCCGGGTCCGGCGCCATTTCCTCTATCTTCAGCTCCAGCACCCCCTTTTCCAGGTGTTGGGCGCCTGTGATATGCCCTTTTTCCCAGTTATCGCGCTCCCGAACGTCGATCAGGCAAAGCGGCTCCTTTCGGGCAAGTTTATCGCACAAAGTGGCCTGTTCCATCTCGGATACGCGGGTTTTCGCCTCTTCAACCAATGCACGAAAACGGCTCATGACTATGGAATCTCCTGTCTCATTATTTGTAGGGTAGCAGATGCGTGATGGGCGGTAGATCGCGCCCAACGTTGGAACGTCAGACAGCGCCCATGGATTCCGGGCGCCAAGCGCGCAAGCACTGCGAATATGTCGAATTTATACCGGGTTGCGCAGTCAGATACGACCCGCTTCATAATCCCGACCAAAACAGTGACAATTAAATTCGAGGTTCTCACAATAAATCTTGAAATTCGGGTTTATATCAGCCATAATATCCCGATACAAAGTATATGTATTCCATTTTTCTTGCCATGACTGGACTTTGATCGCCCATTTTGCCACAATATGAAGGGTAAAGGGTGCGCATGCGCCAGCCCAGGTCAACATTGCACGGTATTCACAGAATACCTACCTGCAGGATGCTTGACCAACGCACGCGCCAGGACCAGGCCTCCCTTGGGAGCGCTGGCTCGAATTGATTATGGTATGTATAGTCCAAGCAAGACGGCTTGGCTGAATGATGGCTAATGATTAGCCGAATTATAGCTGCAAAATGTCTTAAAATTGTTGTCGGGTGTGATGTTGATGCGCCTGGACAACGCAAATCGACTGTTGGGGGATTTCTCACATCATGGATACTGCCGGCACATCTTCAAAACACACCCAATCCAGCTTGAAAGGGGACTATCGCCTGAGCGGGGCTTCACGCATGGACCCGAGCCTGGATGTAGAACCTCCATTGAACTACATTTTCAACCCAAAGGCCGTCGCGGTCATCGGCGCGACGGACAAGCAGGGCAGTGTGGGGCGAACCATCCTGTGGAACCTGATCAGCAACCCCTTCGGCGGCACGGTCTATGCCGTAAACCCGAAGCGTCACAACGTGCTGGGTATCCGCGCCTTTCCCAACATCGCCTCCATCCCTGAGCAGGTGGATTTGGCTGTCATCGTTACGCCCGCTCCCACGGTCCCCGGCATCATTGGGGAATGCGCGGAAGCGGGCGTGAAGGGGGCAATCGTCATCTCCGCCGGTTTCAAGGAGATCGGTCCGGAAGGCGTGGCCCTGGAGCAGCAAGTATTGGAGAAAGCGCGCCAGGCGGACATGCGCATCATCGGGCCCAACTGCCTGGGCGTGATGAATCCACTCACTGGCATGAACGCCACCTTCGCGAGCGCCATGGCCAACAAGGGCTCGGTGGGCTTCATCAGCCAGTCCGGCGCGCTTTGTACGGCCATCCTGGACTGGAGCTTCCAGGTGAAAACGGGGTTCAGCGCCTTTGTCTCCATCGGCTCCATGCTGGACGTCAACTGGGGCGACCTGATTTATCATCTCGGGGACGACCCCAACACGAAAAGTATCGTGATTTACATGGAGTCCATCGGCGATGCGCGCTCCTTCCTGAGCGCCGCCCGAGAAGTGGCGCTGAGCAAACCGATCATCGTTATCAAGGCCGGACAGACCGAAGCCGCCGCCAAGGCCGCCGCGTCGCATACCGGTTCGTTGGCAGGTAGCAATGATGTGTTGAACGCCGCATTCCGGCGCAGTGGCGTACTGCGGGTGGACGACATCGAAAGCCTCTTCTACATGGCCGAAGTGCTTGGGAAGCAACCCTTGCCCAAGGGCCCACGCCTGTCGATACTCACCAACGCAGGCGGTCCTGGCGTGTTGGCGACGGACGCGCTCATTACCGGCGGCGGCGAATTGGCCGAGCTGAGCGAAGAGACCATTGAGAAGTTCAACAGCTTTCTTCCGATACACTGGAGCCATGGCAACCCGATTGATATTCTCGGGGACGCCGGTCCAGACCGCTATGCGAAGTCACTGGAAGTGGCTGCGGAAGATCCCAACAGCGACGGCCTGCTGGTCGTGCTTACGCCACAGTCCATGACCGACCCCACGGCGACTGCCGAGGAGCTGGTGAAGCTGCGGGACCTCAAGGGCAAGCCCGTGCTGGCGAGCTGGATGGGCGGCTCGGGCGTGGCCCACGGCGAGACCCTGCTGAACAACAACAATATCCCGACCTTCTCCTATCCGGACGATGCGGCCCGGGTCTTCAACCACATGTGGCGCTATGAGCGAAGCCTGCGCGCCCTCTATGAAACACCCATCCTGAAGCCCACCGCCGAAGGCGAAGGCCCCAACCGCGCCGCAGCCGAGAAAATCATTCAGGACTGCCTGGACGCCGGCATCACTACTTTAAGTGAGCACGACTCCAAGGAACTGCTGAAGGCGTACGGCATCCCCGTGGTTGAGACCAAGGTTGCGCGAAGCATCGACGAAGCTGTGGCAGCCGCCGATACCATGGGCTACCCGGTGGTGCTGAAGCTGTATTCTTCGACGGTTACCCACAAGTCCGATGTAGGCGGGGTGCAATTGAACCTGCCCGATGTCGATGCAGTGAAAAAGGCCTACGAACGCATCCGCACCACCGTGACCGAAAAGGTCAACGCAGCGGGCTTCGAAGGGGTTACCGTGCAGCCGATGATCCGCATGGACGGCTACGAAATCATCATCGGCAGCAGCATCGACCCGCAATTTGGTCCGGTGCTGCTCTTCGGCACTGGCGGCACGATGGTGGAGGTCTTCAAAGACCGCGCCCTGGGTCTGCCGCCGCTGAATTCAACCCTGGCCCGCCGCATGATCGAGCAGACCAAGATTTCTGAGGCACTCAAGGGTGTGCGTGGCCGCGATCCGATAGACATCGGCGCCCTGGAACAGCTCATGGTCCGCTTCAGCCAGTTGGTGGCCGAGCAGCGCTGGATCAAGGAAATCGACATCAACCCGCTGTTGGCCGCTCCAGAACGGATTACCGCCCTGGATGCGCGTGTTCTGCTCTATTCGCCGGACACGAAGAAGGAAGAGTTCCCAAAGCTGGCCATCCGGCCCTATCCAATAGAGTATGTCACGCCCTGGACCATGCACAACGACGAGAGCGTCACTATCCGGCCCATCAGGCCTGAAGACGAGCCGCTCATGGTGGAGTTCCACAAGTCCCTGTCTAACGACACTGTGCATTTCCGCTACCTGGGGCTCATGGCCCTGGATGAACGCATCAAGCACGAGCGCCTGACCCGCCTGTGCTTCATCGACTACGATCATGACATGGCCCTGGTGGCCGACCGCAGTGATCCCGAGACCGGCGATCACCATATCCTGGCCGTCAGCCGCCTGATTTCCATCCATGGCACCGACGACGCCGAGTTTGCCGTGGTGGTCAGCGACGATTACCAGGGTCAGGGCCTCGGCAAGGAGATGCTGCACCAACTGATTGATGTCGCCCGAAAAGAAGGCCTCAAGCGTCTGGTCGGCAAGATGCTGCCCGACAATGTCAGCATGCTGCGCCTGCTAGAAAAGCTCGGCTTCGAGATCGTCCGCCACACGGGCGAACCCTATGAGATTTCGCTCAATCTGTAACCAAGTGGTTTTCAATACCATATGTATCTGACTCAGGCGATGATTGCGTAACCCAAAACTACCCGATCATCGCCTGATTTTTTTGGGAGATTCATGAAATATACACCCACCCAATGCGACCTTGTGCTTACCAGCAGCTTTCCAGGTGCTATTGCATTGCGGTGCGGGCAACGGGCTACAATAGCCCGGTTCTCAGAAGCACATATCCTAAGGGAACAAAGCTGAATACGCAGTGCAGCAGTGGCTGTGGATGCATCAACTCCGGGAGGGAGACGCGGAAGATGGCAAGCTATACGCTCGGTCTGGATTATGGCACCAATTCGGTGCGGGCCATTGTGGTGCGCGTAACGGATGGCTTTGAGGCGGGTACAGCGGTCTGGAATTATGCCCACGGAGACAAGGGCGTCGTGCTCTCCGAAGACCCGAACCTGGCGCGGCAGCATCCGGCGGATTACCTGGAGGGAGCGGAGCGTACGGTACAGGCGGCCCTGGCGGAAGCCACCGCCAACGACACGGCATTTCGGCCTGAACAAATCATCGGCATCGGTGTGGACACCACGGGCAGCACCCCCCTGCCAATCGATGCCGACGGGACGCCCCTGGCCTTTCACAAGGACTTCGAGAACAACCTGGACGCCCTGGCCTGGCTCTGGAAGGATCACACCTCCATTGCGGAAGCCGAAGAAATCACAGCGCTGGCGGCGCAGGAACATCCGGAGTATCTGGCGAAATGCGGCGGGGTCTATAGCAGCGAGTGGTTCTTCAGCAAGATTCTGCATTGCCTGCGCGCGGCCCCGGAAGTTTTTGACGCAGCCTATACCTGGATTGAATGTGCGGACTGGATTCCCGCCGTGCTCACGGGCAACACCCGCCCTGGGGCATACAAGGTTTCGGTCTGCGCCGCCGGGCACAAAGCGATGTTCAATGCCGACTGGGGTGGCTATCCGGCGCGGGACTTTCTCGCAAAATTGGACCCGAAGCTTGGGACACTACGGGACCGCCTGCACGACAAGGCCTACGCAGTGGACAGCGCGGCGGGCGCGCTCACAACTGAATGGGCGGGTAAACTGGGCCTACCGGAGGGCATCCCCGTGGCCGTGGGAGCTTTCGACGCGCACCTGGGCGCGGTCGGCTCCGGCATCGGCGAGGGTTGCCTGAGCAAGGTGCTGGGCACCAGCGGCTGCGACATGATGGTGGCGCCAGGCGATCGGGACTTGCCGGATATCCCCGGGCTCTGCGGCATCGTCAAGGGCAGCATCCTCCCCGGCATGTATGGCCTGGAGGCAGGACAGTCGGCTGTCGGCGATATTTACAACTGGTTCGTGGACTACATCCAGCCGGGCGGCCCGGAAGCCGGGAGCCATGAAGCGCTCACCGAAGCGGCTTCCGCCGTGGCCCCGGGGGCCTCGGGATTGCTTGCGCTGGACTGGAACAATGGCAACCGCACCATCCTGATCGACCAGCGGCTGACGGGGCTCATACTGGGCCAGACCCTGTACACCACACCGGGCGAAATCTACCGCGCCCTGATCGAATCCACGGCTTTCGGGGCGCTGACCATCATCAACCGCTTCGAGGAATACGGCGTTACCGTGGAGCGCATCGTCAACTGCGGTGGGATCGCCGAGAAGAATCCACTGGTCATGCAGATTTACGCCGACGTCACCGGGCGCGAGATGGCAGTCTCCCGTTCCGGACAAACCTGCGCGTTGGGGGCTGCGATTGCCGGTGCGGTGGTTGCCGGGGAAAGCACTGGAGGATACGCCGATTTCAGTAGCGCACAGCAAGCCATGACCGGCCTCAAGGATCACGTCTACAAACCAAATCCCGAAGCCCATGCGGTATATCGGGAGCTGTACACGCTCTATCGCAGCCTACATGACGCCTTCGGGCTGCCGGAATGGCAAGGCAACCTGTATTCCATCATGAAACGCCTGCTGGATATCCGTCAGGCGGCGCGTAAGGAAGTAGCTCGATAGCAGCGCATTTTGAAGCTGTAATTAACGTGTTCACTGGCGCTTTTTCCGCTAACGCACCGCAAAAATACCTCATAATCACGAGTTTGATACGAATGCTTTCCGGGCTGGCGGATCAAAATAAAAAACATGACAGCAAAGCTGCCGCCATGCTACCATGGTTACGCTAGACTACAGGGCTGACAAGGGCAATTGGATTGGTGGATTGCAGCATCCAACACAACTTATAGCCCAGGGCAAAATTTCCATTATAAGGATGTGATCATTCCTCCAGGATTGTAGGCGCCGGGGCGTTGTTTACCCGGGCCAGACGGAACAACTGTTTTACTCCGAAATGCTATCCTTCCCTACTGCATCCTGACCGGACATTTCCGTATAGACCGAAATGAACCCGGACCGCTGCAAGGCGATAGCGGAATTAGCGTTTATGATTATTAATTGCGAACATACCTTGTCGCATTCCATATAGGTACATATTCTCAAATCATATGAGCGAGTTATCGCGAACCAGGGGAGACAGCGAGCCATGAAACGAGTCGCATTCAAAATGCAACTGAAACCCGGCTACGAGGCCGAGTACAAAAAGCGCCATGATGAAGTCTGGCCCGATTTGGCCCAGTTACTGAAAGAAGCCGGGATTTCCAATTACTCCATTTTTCTGGATGAGGAAACGCTGACCCTGTTCGGAGTCCAGGAGCTCAGCGACAATAACACAGCGGACACACTTCCCGAAACGGACATCATGAAAAAGTGGTGGGCCTACATGAAAGATCTCATGGACTGTAACCCGGACAATTCCCCGGTCGTTACCCCCCTGGAAGAAGTATTCCATATGGATTAATTGGTTGGATTAATTTGTGTTCACCGCTTTGGAATGTGGGAGTTCTGGAGAATCCGGCGCCGGGGGTGGCAGGAACGTCGTTTTGACTGCCAGGCAAGACAGTGGCATTGCTACAAGGCAGTTCCGCCTAACTCTACATTTCCCCGAAGAGGTGAACAACAGCCGAGGGCGTTTTATGCCTTCAGGAAGTGAGCTAGGCGTATGATATTAAAGATATTGCGCTGGACATCGCTGTCCATCATTTTGGCCGGCAGCACTTGGTTGTTGTGGCCCCCCCCCGACACGGAGTTGGAAACCGAACGCCGGGAACGGGAAGACGTAACGCATGTAATCCGTATTTCGCCGGGGCTGTCCTATATGCCAGGGACCTCGCCTTACGGCATCGGGGCGCAACTCCAGGGCATCCGTAATGTGGCCCGGGAATTTGAAGCTATCCGTCCGGATACCCAGATCGAGTTCGTGAATGTGCCGGTGGCCGTCCGCGAATACCTGGTAACCCAGCTCAGCAGTGGTCAGGCTCCGGACATCATTAACGTGAACGTGGAAGACGTCTGGGTGGACATCCACAAGGGTTGGTACGTCCCCCTGGACGGCTGGCTCGAAGCGCCTAATGTGTTCATTCGCGAACAGGGTGACCCCACCGCGCCGGG
>SKJD01000398.1 GCA_007116095.1 Candidatus Hydrogenedentota bacterium | reverse complement strand
CCAACCCCACCCCGTCATTCCTGCGCAGGCAGGAATCCAGAGGGCCCTATAACCAGTACTTGATCACAGCAAAACACCCTTGAAACATGCTGCTACCCGACCGCGGAGCGGTCATAGCTTGCGTGTATTACGTGAGCCAGTCCTTGCTTCGTAAATGATTTATGTTCAGGACCAAACCACCGGCCTGATAAATGGAAGTGGCGCATGCAGCATCATCGGTGAGAATGAGATGCCCTTTCACGCTGGCATCAAGTAGCGAAGTATCGGCTATGCCAAGACGTAGAAATGGCTTGTGAAAATTTTCGCCCATCAAATAAGCGGCTTCTTGACGGCGTTCCTTCGCATAAGACTGTATTCCGGCAAGTATTTTAAATAGTTTATAGTCGTTGTTTTTATTTAGCGATTCCGTAAGGTTGCATACTTCCGTCAGTATATGAGGCGTTGTAACAAGTTGTTTTGATTGATCCAAAAGTTTTCGCAGGAGCCGAAAGTCTTCCATGCTATAATCGCTTGTTCGTTCAAAGTCTGCTATTTTTTGCGCATTCCAGCAGCCGATCAAGAACAACAGCAATAGATTGGTATCAAGAATTGTGCCCTGTCTTGCTGCTTGCAAACTCATACGCACAAAATCATTCATAATGGGCCAATCTTCATGGCAAAGACTTCGCCAGTGCGGGCGTCAATTGAGAATGTTTTGTATTTCCTATCGTCATCAATGTCCATAAACAACCGGGTTGCGATTTTGGGCTGATCGGGTTCTTTTTGGTACACAAAGCTCAAGGTGATACACCAGATAGCCTCATCGCCATTCCGTTTCATTTCCACTTCTTCCAGGAGGATTTCCCGGGCTTCGGGAATGAGGGAGAGTAACTCATCCTTGGCGATTTTCGCGGCCTGGCGCGCATCAATTTTTTTGCTCTCATCGGTCATGGCGTGTGTTCCTCGTGGTTTTCGGTGCGCTTGAACCTTTAGGATAGCGGCGCGGAAAAATCAGTGCAAGTCGCCGTTGCCATCAGTCCAATTATTTCCGCGAATTTCGCGAATGTGCGCGAATAACTCCCCACGGGCTGATATTATCCGCCGATGTCGCCGATGCACGCAGATCTTGGCCTTCCCCCGCGCCCCCGGCTTGCAATTTCTCGGTGGGGTTGTTATAAAGGCAGGATGCATGCCATGCGGCAGCGAAGCAAGTCCAGCCTGTAAGGCGCAGTGAAGGAGGCCCCAGTGTATACCATGCGACATATAGCGCGATATAATTCCCTCCTGTTTATGATGTTATTCTGCGCTGTCCTGGCGGCATTGTCGACGCCGGTGGCGGCGCAGGACTCCTCGGCGCGGACGGTGCGGGATGGCCTGTGGTCGGAGTCAGCGACCTGGGTGAGCGGCCATGCGCCAAGCGAAGACACGACGCAGGTGCGGATGCAGCATGATGTCGTGCTGGATGCGAATTTCGCGTTCGGGGGCACGGGGTCCTTCGACGCGCTGCTCGGTCCGGGCTACAGCAGCAGCAACACGCTGTATATCGACGCCGAATTGCATATCTACAGTCCCGGCGGCAACCGGGCAGTGTTGATGGGGTTCCAGGGGCCGGGCCTGTCGGAGGGCTGGCTGCATATCCGGGACGGCGGCCTGCTGGCGGTGAACGAGAATATCTGGCTGGGCCATTGGCAGGGCAGTCCGCGTGGCATCGGTCGGGGGCACCTGCTTGTTGAGCCGGGCGGACGCCTGGAGGTAGCGGAGCCAGGCGCGGTCTATGTAGGCTGGCAGACGGAGGCGGAAAATCCCCCACCCCACGGCTCCTCGTTTCGGGTGTTGGGCGGCGGCGGGACGATTGAACCCCAGGCGCTCTACCTGGGCGATGGTGCGATATTGAGCGTGGCGCCCCGAGACAACGGCGCGGCGGGACTCAGCCGCATAGATGCGACGGCGCTGCATTTGGCCGCCTCGGGCGCGACTCTGGAGATAGCGCCGGACTACGCCGCAGCCGTGGGCGATGGCTGGGAGATTGCACAGTGGGACACGCTCTATAACCAATTCGCCCACATCGTGACTGTCCCGCCGGAGCTGGCGGTGGACGTGGCCTATGAGGACGACCGCCTGATCGCGTCGGTGACGGCGATTCCGGAGCCCCCGGAGGCTCCGACGGACCTGACAGCCTCGGCCTACAGTTGGGACGCCGTGCTGCTGGAATGGAACGACGTGGCCAGCAGCGGCTATGTCATCGAACGCGGTACAGACGGACAAAACTTCCCGGAACGTATTGAAATCGACGGCCCGGAAGACAGCTATCTGGACAGCAGCCTGGAACCGGAGACGACCTACCACTACCGGGTTTACGCCCGGACCCACTACGGGGAATCCGACGCCTTGACGGCCCAGGTCACGACCCGCGAGCGGATCAGCGGCCTGAGCAACGAGGCGCTCGTGGCGATGCGCGACGGCTTCGATACCAGGCGGGATGCGGCCTTTGAGAAGCTGCGGGGGCAGGAGCTGGTGGTGGCCGATTTGCGCGATCCCCTGGGCGAAGGCCGGCCCTTGTACACCCGGCACTATTCCTTTTCGATAATGAACTTCGCCATGCGCGCCATGTGGAACAACGAGCAACTGGACGTAGCCAACGAGGCGCTGTATGACCACAGCGTCTACTACCTGGAAAACCCCGCCGAGCGCAATGATCGTGACAACCTTCACTGGGTGACGAATACCCTGAGTCGTTTGCTGGAGTTCTACGGCAGCAACGGTTCCCGGGCCGCCGGGCGCGTGACGCCGGAGACGGAAGCGAAGATTTTCGAGCTGATGCACGCCTACATGCAGGACAACGCCTATTACGCCGACACCCAGCGCAACACCTGGCACATCGGCATCTGGGAGAAATGGATTCTGGACCCGAGTATCCCCGTACCGCCGACCTCTGAGAACCACCATCTCATGAAATTCGCCACTATCTGGCATTTCAGCAAGTTCCTTATGGAGCATCCGGATTACAAAGACGCCACCTACGACGGCCATACCGCCGCGGAATACTATGCCGCCTGGACAGACTTCGCGGAGGAATACTTCCTGGAGCGGGCGCGGCGGAGTCTCTTTGTCGAGATGGCCAGCGGTAACTACGGACCACGCACCCTGGAGGGTATCTACAACTTCTACGACTTCGGCGAGGGCGATTTGCAGCGGCTGGCGGGTTATATGCTCGACCTCTACTACGCTTCCTGGGCGCAGGAACAGATCGACGGCGTGCGTGGCGGCGGCAAGGCGCGTATGTACCAGAGCGGTGGCGACCGGATAGGCCTGGATTCCGTGTCCAGGTTGGCGTGGTACTACCTGGAGGTGGGCCAGGAGCAGCCGCCCGGTCAGGAGATGATGACTGTACTCACAAGCGACTACCGTATGCCGTTGGTGTTGATGGACATCGCGCTGGATGTCGAAGGCCGAGATCGCTATGAGGTGCGTGAGCGCCGCGCCGGACTGGAAGAGGCCTGGGGTGTGGCGGGTTTCGAGATGCGCGAGGACTTCGGCGGCATTCTCCGGTATAGTTATTGCACCCCCGCCTATGTCATGGGACTGCCCCTGCTGGAGTCCCGCCCTTTCCAGGACTGGGCCATTATGAGCGCGCAGAACCGCTGGCAGGGCGTCATCTTCGCCGGGGAACACGATGCGCGCATCGTGTCGCAGTTTCGTGGCGAGGGCCAGAGCCGGGCGGACAACGCCCTGTGGGGTGTGCAGAAAAAGGGCAGCATGCTCACCCAGCGCCTGCCGGACGGCTACACCCGCTTCATCCCGAACGCGCCCTCGGAGGACGTGCCCATCACCCACGGCATGCGCGTCTGGTTCAGCGAGGCGGGTCTGGAGAACTACGTCGAGCGGGAAGGCTGGGTCTTTGTCGAGACCCCCAAGGCCTATGCGGCGGTGCGCCCGGCCCGGGGTGATTACGAATGGTACGACTCGGAAGACCGCTTCCGGGGGACCTGGCTGGCGATGCACGACTGGGACGCCCCAGTGATTATCGAGGTCGCGGAGCAGGTGGACTTCGCCAGCTATGCCGCGTTCCAGGAAGCCGTGTTGGCGCTGGATATCACGTGGGAAGGCGACGTCCTGCACTATACCGGGCTTAGCGACGATACCCTGACGCTGTACACGGATCACAGCCAAACGCCGGAGATCAATGGCGAGACGATAGACCTGGCCCCGGATCAGGTCTTTGCGAGTCCCTACCTCAACGCGGACTGGGAAGCCGGCGTCGTGACGGTCTCCAAAGGCTACCGGGAGTATGTCATGGACTTCAACCACCCGGAAGACCGGCCCCGCCACGCCGCGGACCACAATGCCGACCAGCGTATCGACATGGCGGAATTGCTGCGGGTCGTACAGCTCTACAACGTCGGGGACTACCACTGTAGCCTGGCCACGGAAGATGGCTACGCCCCCGGCCACGGCAACCGGGACTGCCAGCCCCACAGCAGCGATTACCTGCCCCAGAACTGGCGCATCCGCCTCTCCGAACTGTTGCGTCTGGTGCAGTTGTATAACGCCGCGGGCTATGAACTGGCCGAGGACAGCGAAGACGGCTTTGCGCCCATGGCAGTAGGCTGAGCGAAGGCCGTAGGATTGTTAAATTTGCGCCGCATTCGGTTTGAGCCCGGTGAATGGGATTTGCTATACTTTCCACTTCGCATCGGGCTCAACCCGGCTTGACTGCGCCACATAGACCGAATCAATACGCACAAATACCGACCATAACTGGCATCCAGAAGGAGAAATACAACACCATGGCCTCGAAATCCAAGGAAAATCGGCAGATCGTCATTCTCGAGTGCACCGAAGCTCCGGGCACCTCGCGCTACAACACGACCAAAAACGTGCGCAACCACACCGCCCGGCTTGAGATGAAAAAATACAACGCCAAACTGCGTAAGCACACCTTGCACCGCGAGAAGAAATAGTCCGCAGACTTCGAATAAAATTACCCTACAAGCACCCGCCCCGGGATCGCCGTCCATACGACGCGCATTCCCGGTTTTTTGTTTAGCTGTGGACGCGGTGGATAAGGGAGCGCTGCTGCGGTCAGTTTACCCCGTGCGGCGGCGGAGGGGCAGTAGGATGGCGAAGATGGCGGCCTGGACGAGGATGATGACGGGGCCGCTGGGCAGGTCGAGGGCGTAGGAGGCGAATAGGCCGACAACGACGCTGCTGAGGCCGATGAGGACGGAGAGCAGGGTCATTTCGAAGAAGGTGCGGGCGCGTAGGCGGGCGGCGGCGGGCGGTAGCACGAGGAAGGCGGCCATGAGGACAATGCCCACGACCTTAATCGAGACGACGATCGCCACGGCGATCGCCACGAAGAGCAGGGAGTCCTCCCGGAAGACAGGCAGCCGGTCCGCCTGGGCCAGACTACGGTCGAAGGTGGCGTAGGCCCAGCGGTTCCACAGGGGCAGGGTCAGCAAACTGAGCACGGCGACGCCGCCGGTGATCCAAAGGTCTGTGGTGGTGATGGCGAGGATGGAGCCGAAGAGGTAGGTGAAAGCGTCGCCGGAGTAGCCCTGTTTCATGGACAGGAAAATCACGCCCAGCGCCATGGAAACGGAGAAGAAGATGCCGATGGTGGTGTCGGGCTCGATGCCGGAGTACTCGCGCACCCAAACGATGGCCAGGGCGACCAGTACGGTGAAGGGCACGGCCACCCACAGCGGATGCACACTCAGCAGAACACCCAGCGCCACGCCGCCGAAGGCCGCATGCGCCAATCCGCTCCCCAGAAAAGCCAGGCGCCGTTGCACGACGATCGGGCCGTAGTAGCTCGAAAGCAGCCCGACCAGGATGCCGCCGATCAAGGCGCGTTGCATAAAGGGCATTTCCAGGGACTCAAGAAACATCGTGGTCTCCGTTGGGCGTGGCAGCGTCAGGGGATGCGGGCGAATCGGCGCTGTTGGTGCTGTTGTGGGTTGACTCAATGTGCCCGGTGAAGCCGAACATCCGCATCAGGCGTTCATTGCGTGCAATTTCGTCCGAGGGACCGAAGTCGATGAGCTGGCGGTCCAGGAGCAGCGCGTGGCTGGCGTGGAAGCGCGCGCCTTCCCAGTCGTGGGTGATCATGAGGATCGTGGCGTCCACGTCTTCCTGATACCGGGCCAGCAGGTGGTACATATCCGCCTCTCCCATCGCATCCATGCCCGCCGTCGGCTCGTCCAGCACCACCAATGTGGGCTTGCGCACGAGGCTGCGCGCCAGGTAAACCCGTTGCAGTTCGCCCCCACTTAGCGCGGCAATCTGCCGGTCAGCCAGGGCGTCCACCCCGGTCTGCGCCATGGCCGCCAGGGCAGCTTCTCGTTCGTCCTTGCGGATATACCAGGGCCAACCCCGACGCAATCCGGTTACCACCAGCTCGATGGCCTTCGCCGGGAAACTGCGGTCAATGGTCTTGAGTTGGGGAATGTAGCCGAGTGACCGGGCCGGAAATTTTGCGGGTGGCCCTCCGAAGAGCGTCACCGCGCCTTCGGTAGGAGCTTGCAACCCCAGAATAATCTGGAGCAATGTGCTTTTCCCCGCGCCGTTTGGGCCGATGATGGCTACGAAAGCCCCTCGGGGCACGGAAAAGCTCACCCCTTCCAGGGCGCGCACCAACCCGAAGCGCATGCTGATGTCCCGCACTTCCAGGACCATATCGCTCATTGCAGCGCCTTCAGGAAAACTTGGGTGTTGTAGCGTATGAGATCGGCGTAGGTGCTGGTTTGCGGGGCTCCCCCCACCGGGTCAATCTCCATTAGACGCACCGAGGCCGCTTCCGCCACCACCTCCGCCGGGCGCCGGGGCAATTGCGGTTCGGTAAACACGACATTCGCTCCGTGCTCCTGAAGCTGCTCAATCACCTGACGAATGTAGCGGGGTGAGGACTCCTGCCCGGGATAAGGCTCGACCAGGGCCGCGACCTCAAGCCCGTAGCGGTCGGTGTAGTATTTCCAGGAAGGGTGAAACAGGGCGATGACCTGCCCTGCAATGGGCGCCGTGGCTTCGGCGGTTTCCGTGTGTAATGTCTCCAGGAGCGCCTCGAACCGCGCCGCGTTCGCCTCATACTCCGCGCAGCCCTCCGGGTCCAGGCGGCAAAGTGTGGCGACCAGTTCCGGCAACAGCGAGGCAACCGTCAGCGGATCGGCCCAGTAATGCGGGTCAAGCTCGCCGTGATCGTGATGGTGCTCATGTGCATGATTGTGGCCATGGCCATTCCCGTTGTGGTGATCGTGCAGGGTGCAACCTTCGGCGTCTTCCCAATGCCGCTTCATCGACTCGGCGACCATCGGAAAGGTGGGAATACGCTCGCGGGCAGGCAATTGCGCGGCCCAGCCGTCGTAAACCTCATCGACATAAAAAAGGGCCAGGGCGCCTTCGGAGCGCCGTGCGTCGGAGGGCTTGATTTCATAGGTGTGTGGCGAGGCCCCGGCCTGCATCAGGCCAATCACTACTGAACGCTCCCCCACCACCTCCTGCAGGATCATGGCCACCGGCGGACAGGTAGCTACATAGTAGTCGCCTTCTATCTCGTATTGGGCGCAGTGCAGACCGCTGAATACGCAAAGCAGCAGGACTGCCACCCCAAATAGCCCTTGCAGGGATTTTAAAGCCGGGATGCTGTTGTTGGTTACAAGTATCGGTATATGCATGGTGTGAATTGCTCGAATCCTTCATGATTATGCACTGTATCGCCTTCTTACGGCTCTGATAGAATGACACAGGCTGTGGGTTTTAATCAACGGCTTAATGATAACAGATTTTCAATAAGGATGCAAGTTGATGGCGTTATGCGGGTACGGATAATTACCCAGGGCAAGGCCTACCCTGGGTAAGCTCGTATTCGCTCAAATTGTAACCACGAAAGGCACGAAACGACACGAAATGAGAACATGGAAGCCCTTCGTTTCGGGTGTGGACCTGCGAATGCGAAGCCCAATCCCGTCATGCCTGCGCAGGCAAGCATCTAATCCTCGAGCGTCATCCCTCTTTGCCAACGAACTTGATACATTGCAGGCAGCATGCAGTATTGCTAAAAAAAAATGCTCCGAAGGAGCAGAGCTAAATATAGCCCAGGGTTGGACTTGGCCGCAAGGGCAAGGCCTACCCTGGGTAAGCGATACCACCACCTCCGCTACGCTGAAAGCGTTGCCTAAACTGCTGGCGCCCTTTCAGGGAGCATTTGATGGGGGTGATGGCTAATACCCGGGGTGGCGGCCTGCGGGCGTTCCGCCCTACGGCCTTACCCCGCGCTACAAGCTGCGACCGCTCCGCGGTCGGGCGGGTGATATGGCCGAGGGCAGTAGACTTTCAAACGTGCCTGGATGCCTGCCTGCGCAGGTATGACGATTGGGCAAGCAAAATGGAATATGAAAAAAACAACTGCTTGACGGATTGTTTTGGCGATAATATCAGAACGACACCCATTATTAACCGCGAATTATACGTATTTACGGATAAAAAGCTGTGTTAATCTGTGTGATCTATGGATGAAAGGCAAAGCCGCGGAATAGGCGCTAGACGCACTACCCCCAAGGACACTGCATGAAAACTTACCTTTACCATATAAGAGGCATGGACTGCGCGGAGGAGGTTGCGCAGATAAAGCGTGCGCTCTTGCCGCTGCTGGAAGGCGACGAGGAGCGGCTGCGTTTTGACCTCTTACAGGGCAAGCTGAGTGTCGACGCGGAAGACCTGGGCCTCAGTCGGGACGAGGTCGCGGCGAAGATTCGTGCGACGGGCCTGGAGACAGCTCCCTGGACGGAGACAGCGCAGCGGCGAGACTCGGGCCGAAGCCGTCTGCTGGGGTTGCGCGAGGTCTTCTGCCTGATCAGCGGCCTGGGGCTTCTCCTGGGCTACGCCTACCACGCCGCGCAGGTGGGGCCGCTTGATGCGTTGATGGCGTCTCCGGACGCCGAACACCATGCCCTGCCCCGCGTCAGCATGATCCTCTACGCCATCGCCATGCTTACCGGCGCGCGCTTTTTCGCCCCGAAGGGCGTCTATGCCTTGCGCAACCTCCGGCCGGACATCAACCTGCTGGTCACCATCGCCATCATCGGGGCTGTTGCCCTGGGCGAGTGGTTTGAAGCGGCGATGGTGGCGTTTCTATTCGCGGTGGCGCTGCTGCTCGAAAGCTGGAGCGTGGGCCGGGCGCGGAACGCGATCCGCGCGCTCATGGCGCTCTCCCCGCAGGTGGCGCGACGTCTGGAGTCGACGGAAGGCGGCGCGACAACCGAGGTCGAGCGGCCCGTTGAGGAGATCGTACCTGGCGATGCTATCGTCGTACGGCCTGGGGAGCGGAT
>SKJD01000298.1 GCA_007116095.1 Candidatus Hydrogenedentota bacterium | reverse complement strand
GGATAACAACGCCATCCCGTCTGTGCTTCCTGCCGCCAGGCGACTTGCGCCGTCCAGAATCAGACTCCAGCCAATGGCGCATCGAAACGCTGTTACCGCCCACTTTTCACACGTCGAACCAGGCATTGTCGTACTGTTCATTTGCTGCGCTCCCATAGTATTCACGTTTCAATGGGCTTTATTGTAACGCCCCTTGGTTGGCGGTGCAAGCAGAGCAGGAGCCCATAAATTTGACTTCTCCGGAAAAATCTGTACAATGAAAACCTTATCAGGAATGTAATATTGCATGATGGCGTTGATTTATCATTAATAACTGCTTTTTTGCAGCCTGCCATTGTTGCGATCAATTCAACGGTACACAAACCGGGAGACTGTCAACGTATGAGTTCGCAAATTGACCACGTATTGGATGAAGTGCGCCTGTTTCCACCATCGGAATCGTTCCGGGAACAAGCGCATCTGAAATCCCTTGAAGAATATGAGACGCTATATAAGGAGTCGATAGAAAACCCGGAAGCGTTCTGGGCGAAGCAGGCGGAGGAGCTGCATTGGTTCAAGCGCTGGGACCGGGTGCTGAACGATGACAATCCGCCATTCTATAAGTGGTTCGAGGGCGGCACGACCAATATCGCCTACAATTGCCTGGACCGGCATCTGGATAGCTGGCGGAAAAACAAGGCGGCGATTGTGTGGGAAGGGGAACCGGGCGACATCCGCATCCTGACCTACCAGGAGCTCCACCGCCAGGTCTGTCGTTGCGCCAACATGCTCCGGAAGCTGGGTGTGGAAAAGGGCTCCATGGTCACCCTGTACATGCCGATGGTACCCGAGCTGGCCATTGCGATGCTGGCCTGTGCGCGGATCGGCGCGGTGCATTCGATCATCTTCGGCGGCTTTTCCGCGAACGCCATCGTCGACCGGGTGCATGACTCGCAGTCGGAAGTTATCATCACCGCCGACGGCGGCTGGCGGCGTGGCAAAATCGTTCACCTGAAAGACACCGTGGATGAAGCCCTGCCTAAATGCGACACGATCAAGAAGGTGTTGGTGCTGCGTCGCACCGAGAACGACGTCCACATGGAAGACGGGCGGGATGTCTGGTGGCATGAACTGGACCAGGAAGTGGGGGATGACTGTCCCGCGGCGGAACAGGAGGCGGAAGACCCGCTTTTCATTCTCTACACCTCGGGTTCCACGGGTAAACCCAAGGGCATCCTGCACTCGACAGCCGGGTACATGCTGGGCACGTATTTGACCTCCAAGTATGTCTTTGATCTGAAAGAAGACGACACCTACTGGTGTACCGCGGACATCGGTTGGGTCACGGGGCACAGCTACATCATCTACGGCATTCTCGCCAACGGCGCGACTTCGGTGATGTATGAGGGCGCTCCGAACCACCCGCACCAGGGACGTTTCTGGGAGATCGTGGAGCGGCACAAGGTCAATATCTTCTACACCGCCCCCACAGCCATCCGCGCCTTTGCCAAGTGGGGTGAGGAGATTCCGGCCAAGTATGATCTCAGCAGCCTGCGCCTCCTGGGCACGGTGGGCGAGCCGATTAACCCGGAAGCTTGGATGTGGTATTACCGCCACATTGGTCGGGAGCGTTGTCCCATCGTCGATACCTGGTGGCAGACCGAGACCGGCTCCATCATGATTACTACCCTGCCCGGGGTGATGGACGCCAAGCCGGGTTCCGCCGGGTTGCCCTTCTTCGGTGTAGAACCTGCGATTGTCACGGAGGAAGGCGAAGAAGTCGAGGCTGGACACAGCGGCCTGTTGGTCATCCGCAAGCCCTGGCCGTCCATGCTCCGCACGCTCTACGGCGACGACAGGCGCTTCCGGGAGGTCTACTGGGCGCGCTTTGAGAAGCAGGGCTGGTACTTCACCGGAGACGGCGCCTTCTTCGACAAAAACGGCTACTGCATGATTATCGGGCGTATCGACGATGTCATTAACGTCTCCGGCCACCGCCTGGGCACCATGGAAATCGAATCGGCCTTGGTATCGCATCCAATGGTGGCCGAGGCGGCCGTGGTTGGTTTCCCCCATGACGTCAAGGGGCAGGGGATATGCGCTTTTGTCTCGTTGGGCGGTGGCGCCGAGCCGGGTCCGGAAGACTTGGAGAAGCTACGCGAGCACGTGGCCCACGAAATCGGCGCGATTGCCAAGCCGGACATCATCCGCTTCACCGACGCCCTGCCTAAGACCCGATCCGGCAAGATCATGCGGCGTCTGTTGCGGGATGTGGCCGCCGGCAAGGAAAGCAACCAGGACACGACCACCCTGGAAGATGTCAATGTCCTGAAGCGTTTGCAGGCTGGTGATGAATAAATAGTGCGCTGAACAAGTGCTTGTATGCAACATGTGGCTTCTCTCCGGGTGGGGGGAAGCCACATGCTCTTATCGCTTTTCCTGAATTACTCGCATTCGGAAGTGCTTAGCTGCCGGTCAAACCAGTTCACCATGTCCAGCACCTGTACCGGCAGGGTTGGCCAGTTGTGCCCTACGCCCCGTATTTCCTGGTACTGTACGGCGACATCGGCATCCTCCAGGGCGGCGACGAGTTTCCGGGATTGCGTTACCGGCACGATGCTATCGGCGTCGCCATGGGCAATGAAGAAGGGCGGATGATTGCCCGCAACCCGATATAGCGGGGAGATCGCTTTTACCCGTTCGGTGATTTCCGCCAGGCTTTGAGGTTGCTCGTCCGGCGCGAAGAAAAGCGAAAGCAGGCCAGGCGCCTGGCTGAGGAAGTCGCCGTCTTTCCAGTCCATGAAGTCGGTGGGGGGGAAGAAAAGCGCAGTCGCCGCGACTGACGTATCCTGACGCAATAGATTATTGCGGTGATCCGGTGCGCCGGGCTGTGAATCCAGCGCGGCCAACGCAGCCAGGTGTCCTCCGGCCGATGCGCCCATGAGACCTAGACGCTCTGGATCAATGTCCCACTGCGCGGCATGAGCTTTGACATAGCGGATGCCCATCCGGACATGTTCCAGCATCTCTTTCAGCGTGTAGTTGTCCCGATCGCCGGGGCGCACTGCAAACATGGTATAGCCCCGGGCACAGAGCAGGTTGTAGACCTGGGCCACTTCGTGTGGGCGGAAGCGACTGCGGTCGCTGTGCCAGGAACCGCTGACCACCTGAAGAATACCCAGTCCCTGGCCCTGATTGCCCGGTGCAAATTGGGGCGGCGCCTCGCCGGTCGGGATGAAGATATCCATATACAGCGTGAGACCATCCAGGGTGGCAAAAGGATGGTCTTCAATCCGCTGATAGATTGCATCGGCCTGCACCGGTGCGGCGGTGAGGGGGCCGAGGAGCAGGACCAGGAGCAGCCCTATGCGGGTATGATGTCTGGGGCGTTGCGAGATCATGCCGAAATTTCTCTCTGAAACGATGTGAAAATTGCTTGCCATTGTGTGGGGGATAGTACGGTATTATACCGCGTGCCGGGCGGGGTGTCACAAATTCAAGGTACAGGGTGTGGGGTGAAGAGCCATGGCCAAAGGAAAACCGGGGCGCCTTTTGGCGCTGGATGATCAACGCCGACGCCCCGGTGTCCATAGCCGTCGTAACCAAACGGCCCTGGAACAGGGACCCATTCAAAGGCCGTTACGTCCAGGGCGGGCCAAGCATCAGGAGGGGAGGGAGACAATGCTCAACCGCCCGAGTGGGGTAACTTCAAGTTGACTTACAAGGTATTGGTTACGAGGGTATGAAACCGCGTATGAAACCAAGTATCGTCTATACTGTTATAACCTGATCTGCTTCAAATGTCAAGTTTTTATTTTTAGCGCGGTTTTCGCGGTATGCAACATGGGGCGAATCTACCGGATTTGCCTTGTCATGCTGTACCTTGGTTACAATAGGCGTTTTTGATCCCAGCTCCGGAAAGCAGGAATAAAGGCTTAAAAGGACATCGTTTATCTTTGTTATAAGCTATATCCTGTTTGCATCTTTATGCACGGGTACTTGCAATGTCATTAGGCCGCCCAACAGTGCCCGAATACCGCGAATAATCTTATTAAACCAAATTGACCAACAAAAGGAGTAGTATATATGCCACCGCTTTATGATCCGGAACAGGTCCGTCCCATGTGGGAAGAACTTGCCAATGTCGGTATCAAGCCCTTAACCACGCTCGAAGATGTTGACGCGGTGCTGGGTAAGAAAGAAGGCACCGTGTTGTGTGTCGTGAATTCCGTCTGTGGCTGCGCCGCTGGCGGCGCGCGGCCCGGGGCCTCGCTTTCCCTGCAGAATGAAGTCATTCCTGACGAACTGGTAACCGTTTTCGCCGGGATGGATCAGGAAGCCGTCGCCGAGGCGCGTGCCTATATGGACCAGATTCCCCCGTCTTCACCCTGTATCGCGGTCTTCAAGGACGGGACGCCGATACATGTACTCGAACGCCGGCATATTGAGCGCATGACTGCTATCGACATCGCCAACAACCTGAGTGAGGTCTACAACAAGATCTGCATCCGGAAAGGGCCTTCGGTGCCCAAAGAAGTCTTTGAAGGCAACGATCACGTCGATACCTGTGGTTCTTCTATCAGTCCGTATAAGGATTAATCGACGAGTCACATAATCTCTGATAGCATAAAATCGAAGGGCAGGCCTTATTTTCCAGGCCTGCCCTTCGTGTGTTTGCTCGGGTAGGGTCCGGGTATTGCCAGTAAATTTTATTTTGCGTTTATTAGGAGGGGCAATACTCTTGATATGTGTGGGATTGTGTCTATTATGTTTAAATATATAAAATGTGCGTATTTGTAAATAGTTCTATTATGGCAACGCATATCCTGCAGAAATTGGATTACCCTATCAAAATTTCAAATATGTCATTCCCAACACGAAAAACCCCAGGCGAGGCATTGATGCTCACCCGGGGAACTCCGGATTAGATAAACTGGAACTTCAGTTATAGTTGGGCGTACTGAATTTTATCCGTTAGTCGTTATGCTGTCTGCCGACGCAACATCACCATACCGATTGCTGCGGCAATCATAGCTAACAGGAGTATGCTCGTCAGTCCTGCGGCAGGCAAAGCTTCGCCTACCGTCAGCACAAAACTGGCTTCTGCCTGGTTGTCTTCTTCATCCACCACTGTGACACTGTACGTTCCGGCGTCGTCCTCAAGTACCTCGCTGATAAGCAAGGTATCGAATACTTCCTCTTCCAATTCCACGCCGTCCTTGTACCACTGGTAGCTGACTTCACCTTCGGCATTACTAACTTGTGCTGTGAGCGTTGCGTTAGCGCCAACTGCGGCCAACGTAGGCCCGCCAATTGAAACGGACAATGTCGTGTCAACAGCATCACCCAGCGTCAGGACATTCCAGTCGGCTGGGTTGCCTATGCCGCCATCGCCTGTCCACCAAAGGTCTACCTGTTCGTCTGGAGCATCAAAGTCCATCATGAGCACCATGAAGCCCATCTGCATTCCAACTTCCGGGGTGGGGCTGTTAGGCTCAAAATCACTCCAAGGCAGCATCAGCTCCACTTCATAGCCTGTTGACGTGGTGCGACCAGCCCACTCGGCATTCGGAAAAGTGTCGGGTGGGTTGCCGTTCAAATGCTGCCAATAGGCCGCTGTGTCATTGTCGTCAGCTTGCCCTGGAACCACGTCATGAATGTGGATGCCCGCTGTCTCCATGCCGCCTTCCTGTAACAATTGGTGGTCGGTAGCCAACTGCACGCCATCCGTGCCATTCAAGGGGTCACCTTGGTTGGCATTATATACCACATTCGGATCACTCACCCGGGCCGCCATATATAGGGCATTCTCATCCCAAACCAGCCAATATTCGGCTTCATTGGACGAATCGCCGGTGTTTATGCTACCCCCGAGGTCATTGAGCGTCGAAGGGTTCAGCACAATGGGTTCTCCAAGATACTCCCCGTCATCAATTACCCCATCAATAGTAGGTGGCGTGCTGATGTATGGGGCTTCATAATCAAACCCGGTTTGCGCCCCCGCCAAACCCGCCGTCATGAGCAAAGCCAGAACTGCCAACCCAAGTCCATACCATTTACTAGACATGTACCTCTCCTTGTGGTATTCAAATTTGAATACTACTGTAAAACATGTTGTTCCACTATACAGGAAGCCAGCAATGAAGTCTGGTTACACTTCCCGCAGGACACTATAGATGAAAGATACCATGTACTAGTTCAAAAGTCAATTGGATTAAATGTATAAGTTGTATTTTAATATAAAATATAAAAATAGTGAGCTGCAGATTCGGTATGAAATGTACGGTTGAGGTGGGGTATGTAGGCGTCTCGCCTTCCGTCATTTCTGAAGGATTGTTACACGCTGCTTAACGGTTACTGCTCGGCAGATACTGTGCCCTGGCCGTGTAGCGTCTCCAGGGCCAAGTCCAGATCGTCGGTGAGGATATAGTCGACGCCGGCCGTCGCCAAGATACGCATGACCTCGGGGTCTTCGGCGCCGAACCAATTGACGTACACACCCGCTTCATGGAGCCGGGCCACATCATCTTCCAGACCTTCCAGGCCCTGGTTATGGTGGAGCTGGATGAAGTCGCATTTCGCCTCAATCGTCATGGTGATGTAGGCATCGCGATCCCCGGCCTGTCGATCCATGTTGCAGATCATGATATCTGGCGCCACGGTACGGGCTGCCTCCGCTTGCGCCAGGGTGCAGGCGAGAAAGGCTTGGTCCAGACGGTCCATCTCGGCGATCAGGGCGGCGCTTTTTTCGGCGATGCCCGGATGATTGCGCAGATGGACGTTGACCAGGATCGGCTTGGGTATGGCTTCCAGGGCTTCCCGCAAGGTGGGCACGCGCTCACCGGTAAACTCCGGCGCAAACCAGCTTCCGGCGTCCAGGGCGCGGACCGTTGCGAAGTCCAACTCCGGAACCGCGCCGTTGCCGTCGGTCGAGCGATCCACGGTGTGGTCGTGCATCAGCACCAGGTGGCCGTCGCATGTGATGTGTACGTCCAGCTCAATCTGATGCGCCCCTTTTTCTACTGCGGATCGGATGGCGGCCAGGGTGTTCTCCGGGGCCTGGGCCACATCCCCCCGGTGCGCCGATATGTAGGTCCCGGAGCCGGGAGGGGTGCTGAGCAGCAGGCTGGAGTGTATACAGACCATGAAGAGCAGGGTGAGCATGGGGAGTTCTCCCGTACATTTACCGCTGGCGTCTAATTCCCCAGCACTTCCGTGCTGTGATCGATGTGCCGATGGGTCTGGTTATGCAACTCGAACTGATTCGGCGTTGGCGTCGGATAGTCGTTGTTGAAACAGGCCAGACAGAAGTGATCCGGCTCCAGGCCCGTGGCTTCCAGCATGTCCGGTATCGGCAGAAACGCCAGGCTGTCCACTTCCAGGAATGCGGCGATTTCTTTCACGCTCATGTTGTGGGCGATCAGCTTGCCCCGGTTGGGGGTGTCAATCCCGTAGTGGCAGGAATTGATGACTTCGGGCGAGGCGACCCGGAAATGGATTTCCTTGGCGCCTGCCCGCAGCAGCATCTTGATGATCTTTCGGGCGGTGGTGCCGCGCACGATGCTGTCGTCCACGAGGACAATGCGTTTGCCCTCGACCGCACTCCGCGCCGGATTGAGCTTGATCTTCACACCGAAATCACGGATTCCCTGATCGGGTTCGATGAAGGTGCGGCCAACATAGTGATTGCGGATGAAGCCCATTTCGAAGGGAATGCCCGATTCCAGCGCATAGCCCAGGGCGGCGGGATTCGAGGAGTCGGGAACGGCCATGACGATGTCGGCTTCGACCGGGTCAACCTTGGCCAGCTTGCGCCCGAAGGCCTTGCGCACTTCGTCGACGCTCTTGCCGAAGATGTAGCTGTCCGGGCGGGATACATAAATAAACTCGAAGATACATTGCTTCGGAATGGTCGGCAGGAAAGGCTTCTGGCTCTGAATGCCGTCTTGCGAGATGGTGATGACCTCGCCGGGCTCCACTTCCCGCACCCATTCCGCATCAATGATGTCCAGGGCGCAGGTCTCACTGGAGACGATGTAGCAGTCGTCCAGGCGACCGAGCCAGAGGGGACGGAAACCCAGGGGATCCCGCGCGGCGACCAGCTCGTCACCATTGATAGCGACCATGGAATAGGCCCCAATTACCCGGTGCAGGGATTCCACAATGCAGCTCGTGAAATTGGGGCCGTTGCTCCGGGACACCTGATGGATCACCACTTCGCTGTCGGTTGTGGACTGGAAAATGGCCCCGCTTTCTTCCAGCTCTTCACGTAGACTCTCGGCATTCACGATGTTGCCGTTGTGGGCCATCGCCATCGAGCCACGCTTGTAGTCCACCACCAGGGGCTGTACGTTGCGCAGGTTACTGCTGCCGCAGGTAGAATAGCGGACATGACCGATGCCGTGCGTCCCGCGTACACGGGCAAGTTTGTGTGGTTTGAACACATCCGCAACATGGCCCATACCCCGGTGTGCGGTCAGCACGCCCTCGTCGGAGCAGACGATCCCGCCGCCTTCCTGACCCCGGTGTTGCAATGCATAGAGCCCGAGATAAATCAGTTTGGCGGCTTCAGGGTGCCCATAGACACCGAACACACCACATTCGTCATAGATGGCGTCATCGGCCTCGCCAGGCACCAGGCGGTGTTGATAAGGCGGAGGAAGGTGGTTGATACGATGCTCAATCTCTTCGGGTTTCATGGGCTAGATATCCTCATTGCCGGTGAGCATGGTGTATGCTTCGAGATATTTTTCGCGGGTCTTTTCCACGACATCCTGGGGCAGCGGCGGCTGGGGGGAATTCTTGTCCCAGGCAGTATTCTCCAGGTAGTCACGTACGAATTGCTTGTCATAGCTGGGCTGGTTTTTCCCGGGCTGGTATTGCGCGGCTGGCCAGAAGCGGGAGGAGTCCGGGGTGAGAATTTCGTCGGCCAGGGTGAGCGTCTCATTGCGCAGACCAAATTCAAATTTGGTGTCACAGAGAATGATGCCCCGCTCCGCGGCAATGTCTCGCGCACGTTCGTAAATGGCGATGGCGGCCTCCGAAGCGGCCCGGTTCCAGGATTCCCCGATGATTTTGCCGGCCTCCTCAGGTGATATATTGATGTCGTGTCCGTCCTGGGCTTTGGTGGCCGGGGTGTACAGGGGCTGGTCCAGCTTGTCGGCCTGGCGCAGACCCGCCGGCAGGGAAATGCCGCATACGGCGCCTGTTTCCTGGTATTCCTTCCAGCCGCTGCCTGCGAGGTAGCCGCGCACCACGAATTCCACGGGAAACATGGTGCATTTATGCACCAACATGCTCCTGCCTTGAAACATCTCGGCCTGGGCCTGAAATTCCGGGGGGAAATCGGCGAGG
>SKJD01000082.1 GCA_007116095.1 Candidatus Hydrogenedentota bacterium | reverse complement strand
TCGCCTTCACTGCCGCTGGAGAAGATAATGGTGGCCAGCTCCTCGGTACCGCGCTTCCGGCCCGCCAGTATCCGGTCCAGAACGCCGATTGGCGCCAATAAGGCCAGCAGGATGGCCACGAGGCGGTCTTTGCCTGTCACAGACGCCTTGATGTCTTCCAGCAGGATTGTCTCGCCGGGCACCTCGACCGGCAATTTCTCCAGAAACTTTTGGGAAGTAAGCACCTGGCTCAAGTCACATTGCCGGGCGCAGGAGGCGATGCCCTCATTGCTCAGGGTGTAGTTCAGGTTGATAACCGTCTTGCCCAGCATCTGCAAGGCGACATTCGTCAGCACCCCGCCGACCGTCGGCGGCAGCAGCGTCCCGGTCATGGGACGGTCATCCAACACCGTTTTCAACTTCCGGGCAAAGACAATACTCCCCACCAGCGTTTTGAAATAGTTCAATTCACCGGTAATGGCGTCGGCAATCGCCATGCGGCGTAAATTGCGCCGGGCCGAGCGTATGAATGCGTGGTGTAGCATGCGGTGGCGGGTGGGCTTTTCGGTGTAGGTGACGCGGCCCAGTTCCTGGATGGCCAGGCGAACTTCCAGTGCGGGCAAGCCCTGTTGCAAGCTTTCTCCGACATGCACCCAGACCGGGTAGCGAGCCCAACCGCGTTTTTTCCAGACCAGCTTGTCACCTGAAAACGTATACAGCACCTGGTAAAGGCGGCTCATAAATACCGGAACCAAAGGCGTGTCTGGTTGCTCCAGCAGAATGTCGTAGTTCTCGAACCAGGGCAGTATAGGGCCTTCGGGGCTGAGTCGGGCTTCGTTGTTGATGCATATGATACTGCCGTTCGCAATTCGGGCCTTGATCTGCGCAACGACCTCATCCAGTTGGGCCTCATCAGCGGCTTCGTCCACATAGATCACATCGACCATGGCCAGCATGCGCCGCATCCAGGGTACCGAGTCGGCCTTGCGGTTGAGCACGAAACACACCTTCCGGTCTACAGCCGCCTGCACACAGAACAGGTCGATCACGGAAATGTGGTTAGCCACAAAGAGCGCGCCCCCTTTTTCGGGGATATTATCACGTCCTTTCACCTGCAATTTCAGGATGAACGTATTGAAAAACCAAAGAATCATCCGAAGGACAAAGAACGGTAATTTCATGCTGATGAATACCCCTATAGCCAGAGACATGATGGCGGTTAACAGAAATATGCCGTAAGGAGTCAGGCCCAAAGACCCCAGACCCAAAAAGATCACACCTGAGGACGCAATGCCTACGAAGGTTAACATGTTGGTGGTGGCCAATATGCCGCCACGCATTTGCTCGGGCGCCCGTTGTTGCAAAGAAGCCGCTAGCGGCACGTCATAGACCCCTGCGAAGAAGCCCAGCAGAAAGAGCCACAGGGCCAACCACCAGAAATAGAAGCCCCAAGCGCCCAACAAGCTGAAAGGAAGACTGCTTCCCCAGGCCGCCCAGGAAGCAGGCGTCAACTGGCTAAGCAAGCCCGTGAACACGTCAACCCACCCGGGGGGTATCGCAGCAAACGCGGCGGCGAAGGTCATACCGAGGGCGCCCAGGGGTATCAGGCCAACCTCGATGCGCCCCCGCGACCAGAAGCCGCAGGCAAGGGCTCCCAGACCAATGCCCAATGAAACCGCAACAAGCAGGACGCTGGTCTGGTTCTCCGTGTATTGCAGCACCGTATTCGAAAGTTTGATGATATTCTGCTGGGCCAGGGCCCCGGCGAACCAGAAATAGACATAGCCCACCAGAATGAGCAGGAGCCAACGATCGGCGTAGATGACCTTGAAATACTTGGCCATGCCGGACCAGGGGAAGATCGGGATTTCTTTTTCCGGGTTCGCGGGCGGCGGTTTGGTGATGAACTGGGCCGTGAAAAGCCCGATCAGGGAGAAGGCGACCAAAAAGAACGAGGTGAAGTAGATGTTGTCGCTGAACAGTGTATAGAGCGGCCCGGCCAGCCCCATGCCGGAAATGATAGCCAGGATGGTCATCATCTGCAGGATGCCATTCCCCCAGGAGAGCCGGTGCTCCGGGAGGATTTCCGGCAAAATGCCGTATTTCGCCGGGCTGAAGATAGCGCTTTGCGTGGCCATCAGGAAGAATATCGCCCAGATAAACCAGATGCTCTCCATGTAGAAAGCGACCCCGGCGAAAATCATGATGCCGACTTCCAGGTACTTGGTGCGCAACGAGATGACTTGCTTACTGAAGCGGTCGGAGAGGGCGCCGGTGATACCCGGCAGGACAATGTAGGGGATTGCGAAGAGGATGGTCGCCAGGGCGGGGACAAAATCGCTGGGGTCCAGGCCCAGAAATCCAACCTCTCCCGCCGTCATGGACTCGCTGTGCAGCCGGGACAGGTTGAGCAGGTAAAAAATGATAAGATAGCGGTAGAGGTTGTCGTTGAAGGCGCCTTGGTACTGCATACCGATCAGCGCCCAGAATCCACGGGGCTGATATTCCGCCGAGACAACGTGGTGGTGTGGGGTCGGAGTCGATGTTGCTGATTTGCCCATTCCGATAACTATTCCTCACCTGCACCCAGGTTTCCGCACGGTAATGCTGCTTCTCCCACAGCGCAGGGTCCAGCTACCGCTCGTTACACAACCGGGGTGTGTAGTATACGTCCTGGCCGGGAGGTGGATGTAGCCCTGGTGAAAACCGGCGTTATCAGGTAAAATCGGCGGCGTCCAACGCATGGCATCGCGCGCGGATTTTCTCGATATCGGCAATTAACCGCCGGCAGGCGCCCTCATCAAAATCTTCCAGGACCACATGAATGTTTTTGCGGTAGCGTGGCTCGACCTGGTCTATCAACTCAAGCCCCTTCGGGGTGAGGTCGACATGATAAATACGACGGTTGCCATGAACGACACTGCGCTTGATCAGGCCTTTTTTTTCGAGCTTGTCCAAAACCGAGGTAACGCTGGCCCGAGTCACAAGGAGACGCTTGCCCAAATCGGACTGGGTCAACATGCGTTCCTTGTGACGAAGTACGAAAAGTACATTAAACTGTGCTTCAGTCAGATCGAAATGGCGAAACAGCAATGCGCCTTTCTGTGAAAGCAGATTGGATGTACGGACTATATTGAGAACGGCCTCATGGCGGAAGTCCTCCATGGGGCGGCCAAGCTGCAATTCTTCATTGATGGACATGTGTCAGGGCCTCTCTTTCGGACAAGTAGTCGGGAAATTCTAATTGCTAGGGCAGTGTATAGTCAATTGCGCTGGTTTTGCGACGCGCATAAGTAATATATTAAATGCAACTTACATAAAAAACGCAGCCCGACGCTATTATGCACCCCTACAATGTAAATATTGCGGTTTTGGGCGACACCAATCAAGCCCGTCTGCAAAAAAGAAAAACCTGCACAAACATGAAAAACCTTCCGGACCTGAAGGTTTCTATACATACCGGATGAAATACCGGATGAAATACCGGTTGAAGGAGGCAATTCCATGCGAATTTTATTGAGTGGCGCCACCGGTCTCGTTGGGCAGGCCTGGCAGCAAAGTGCCGCCCATCAGGGACACGAAGTGCTGCGTCTGCGACATGGGCAATCCGACAACCCGGAAGATATCACCTGGAACCCGGAAAGTGGTATTGATGCGCCGGAACGTCTGGAAGGCCTGGACGCTGTCATTCACCTGGCCGGTGAGAACATTGCCGATGGACGCTGGACGGCGGCCAAAAAAAAGCGCATCCGGGACAGCCGGGTCCAGGGCACCCAATTGCTCGCGGCCACACTCGCGGAACGCGCCCAGCCACCGGGTATTCTGATTTGCGCCTCCGGTATCAATTACTACGGCAGCCAGGGCGACCAGGAGCTGAACGAAGACGCCGCCCCGGGGGAGGATTTTCTTGCAAGGGTCTGCCGGGATTGGGAGTCGGCCTGTCAGCCGCTGTACAAGTGTGGCACGCGAATTGTGAATCTGCGCATTGCAATGGTGCTTTCCGCCGAAGGGGGCGCCCTGAAAAAAATGCTCCTGCCTTTTAAGCTCGGGCTTGGCGGCCCCATCGGCGATGGCAGCATGTACATGAGCTGGATCACCCTGGAGGATTTAGTGCGGGCGATCAATTTTTGCCTCAACTCAACAGATATCTCCGGGCCAGTCAATGCGGCCTCGCCCAACCCGGTCAGTAACCGGGAATTTACCAAAGCCCTGTCCAAGGCCCTGAAACGCCCCGCCTTCCTCCCTGCTCCCAGGCCCATGTTGAAGCTGGTCCTGGGGGAAATGGCGGAGGCTTTGTTGATGCCCAGTATACGCGCCGTCCCCGAAAAATTACTTTCAGCGGGGTTTGCTTTCCGGCACCCCCGGCTGGACGATGCGCTGCATACACTGTTGCACCGCACAAAATAAGCACCATGCACAGCCTGATTGGCGTATAATACCAGCGCTTATCAGGCTAGTTTTAAGAATATTACCCTGCATACGCCTGACCGGCGAGAAATTATCAAGCCCAAGCTTTGGCCCTGGCCCTGCCATTTGTTGCAATTCCCCCTGTCCAGTACGTACATTAGCTATGCTTAGGCAGGAAGTTTACGGGTTTGAACGGAGTTCTTATCGATGCCATCATATGCTTACGTAGCGCGTACACGCAGTGGCGCCAAGCAAAAAGGGAAGATGCAAGCGGACAGCCGCATTGCAGTAGAACAATTGCTGCAACAGCGCGGCATGACGACTTTGAAAGTCGTCGAAGAAGGGGGCAAAGTCAAGAATGTCCGCCTGAACCGCCGCGTAAAATCCCGGGAACTCCAGATATTCACCCGCCAGCTTTCCACCATCGTCAGCTCCGGTTTGCCGCTACTCCAGGGGCTGGACATTCTCTCCGAGCAGACGGAAGACCCCAATTTCGGCGCCATACTCGACTCCATCGCCCAGGATGTGGAAGCTGGGGAGACCTTTTCCGACGCCTTGCGGCGCTTCCCCCGCTGTTTTCCGGATCTCTACGTGAGCATGGTGCGCTCCGGGGAGGCCAGCGGTGACCTGGACGGGGTACTCCTGCAACTGGCCGAATACCTGGAGGCCGCCGAGGAATTGCGCCGACGCATCAAATCCGCCATGACCTACCCGGTGGTCGCGTTCTCCATCATCATCCTGATTGCCGCTGGTCTTATCGCCTTTGTGGTGCCCCAATTCCAGCAAATCTTCGCCGAACTCGGCGGAGAGTTGCCCATGCCCACCCAGATGCTGATCGCCATCAGTTTCTTTTTGCGTAGTTGGTATGCCGTGCCCACAATGATCCTGGCCGGCATCTTGTCAACCATCTTTTTGCGCATCTATGGCAGTACCCCGGGAGGTCGCTACAATATTGATGAAATGAAGCTGCGCCTGCCCGTATTCGGCGGATTGCAACGCAAGGTGGCTATCAGCCGGGTGACCCGCACGCTGAGCACCCTCACCCGCAGCGGCGTCAATATCCTGCAAGCGATGGAAATTGTAGAGCGTACGGCAGGCAACGAGGTCTATGCCCGGGCGGTGCGCAATGCCGGCGACAGTGTACGCAACGGGGAGTCGTTGGCCGGGCCGCTCGCGGATTCCGGGGTATTTCCCACGATGGTAACCCGCATGATCGCGGTGGGTGAGAAAACCGGCGCCCTGGAAACGATGCTGATGAAAATCGCCGAGTTCTATGATTCGGAAGTCCGCGCCACGGTGGATCAGCTCACCAGCTTGCTGGAACCCATCCTGATTGTGATGATGGGTATCGTCGTGGGCGGCATTGTTATTGCACTCTTCATGCCCATCCTCCAGCTCAGCACGCTCATTTAATCTACGTCGACAACGCTTGGCCAGGGAACAGGGGCGCGGTTTCTGGTGTTTATCCGTGTGTCTTGGCCGAGCCTGCTATTGCAAACAGCACGCCCGCGCTTCAAACGTACGGCATCGTTTCATCCCACAACCTGAACCGAGGAATTGGTATGCAGTTTCGCAGTATTACCTTGCCCCTAATCCCGACGAAACCGACCAACTTTAGCATCTTAACCCTGCTTATCCTGGGCGTATTGATGCTCCTGCAGCCAGCGGGCGCGACATTGCCCGAGCCCACGCATGCGGCCAATTTTCGACTGAACGACCACCAGGACCGTTCCCACGAACTCTACCGACTACGGGATCATGAGGCGGTGGTGCTATTCACCCACGGCATCGCCTGTCCCATCGTCCGGCTGAATGTCACCCGCCTGAATGCGCTGCAGGAAGCCTATGCGGACAAGGACGTAGCCTTCCTGATGCTTAACGCCAATCCGCAGGACAGCAGGGCGGATATCCGGGAAGAGGCCGAAGATTTCGACATCCGGATGCCCATACTCAAAGATGAAAGCCAGATGGTCAGCCGGGGACTGGGTATTGAGCGTACCGCAGAGGCGCTGCTTCTGGCTCCGGGAGATAACTGGCGGATTGTGTACCGGGGTCCCATCGACGATCGTCTGGACTACGGCGCACAGCGTCCTGAAGCCAATGAGGAATGGCTGAAAGAAGCGCTGGACGCCCATTTGGCTGGTGAGGCAATCGATGTTGATCGGGTTGCGCCGCGAGGATGCCTGATTACCTATGAGACACCGGATGACATTGACTATGTGCGCGATATCGTTCCCATTTTGCAGAACAAATGTCTGTCCTGTCATGCCCCGGGTGGTGCGGCCCCGTTTGCTTTGAACGGCCATCAGCGTATCCAGGGGTGGTCGGCGATGATTCGGGAAGTTATCCAGACCCGCCGCATGCCGCCCTGGCACGCGGATCCGGACTATGGTGAATTCCGGCATGATCGCGGTCTGAGCGCCACGGAAGAGACAACGCTCCTGCACTGGCTGGACGAAGGCGCGCCATGGGACGGCGAAGAGCCGGACCCCTTGCGAGAGACGCCGCGTATCGAAGAAAGCGACTGGCTTCTGGGCGCGCCGGACCTCGAGGTGCAATTGCCTGAACTCCAGGAACTGGACGCCGAGGGGATCTTCGCCTACCGCTATTTCCATGTGCCCTCCGGTCTGGAAGAAGACCGCTGGGTCCGGGCCATTGATGTGAAGCCCACGAATCAGGCGGTGGTGCACCATGCGCTGATCTTTGTGCTGTATCCGCTGGAATACCAACATGTGCAGCCGGACATGCAGGGCGGCCTGGACGGGTACTTCGCGGCCTATGTCCCGGGTTCGCCGGTGGAGCCTTTTCCCGAGGATATGGGGATGTTCCTCCCCGCAGGCTCGGTCTTCGTCTTCCAGATGCACTACAACGCCACGGGACGCCCGGAGACCGATCAGACCCAGATGGGACTTTATTTCCACGATAAAGCGCCGGCGAAGTCCCTGCATATCCGGGGCGCCGCGGAAACCAGCCTGAATATTCCGCCACACAGTCAGGACCATGAAGTGACGGCCCAATTCACTTTTGATCAAGACGTTCAATTGCTGGGCCTGTCGCCACACATGCACTACCGGGGCAGCCGCTTCCGTTTTACGCTGGACCGCCCGGACGCCGCGCCAAATACCCTGTTAAACGTGCCGTTTTACGAGTTCGACTGGCAGCCCCTGTACACCTTTGAAGAGCCCCTGGGCGTACCGGCAGGCAGTGTGATGCATTGCGTAGGGGCCTTCGACAACAGTATTTACAACCCCCGCAATCCGGACCCCGACAGCACCGTGCGTTTCGGGGAACAGTCCTTTGACGAAATGTTCATCGGCTACATTCAGTATGCCCAAGACATCGACTCGGCAAGCTTTGCGCCGAAGATTCCCGAGGCCCTGAACGCGGCATTGGCTCAGCTTGATCCGCCGTATACCGTGGATGTACCGGCGGACCTGCCCGGCACCCACTGGCAACTTCGGGACAACCTCTTGTCTTTTGAAGCGGACGGGGGGCTACTCCTGAATGGCGCGGGGCGTGGTAACTGGACGAAGCTGAATGATCGCATGATCATGGTGCAGGCCCACCGACTGAATATGCCGCTCTTCTTCTACGATGGCCACCTCGTGAGTCATCGGGGTCCACTACAAGCGCTGACGGCTGCGGCTGTGGCCCAGCGTCTTTCGGAAATGCAGGAAGCGGAATAGGGCAGGATTAACGCTGGCTGTATTGGCGGCGCAGGGTGGTGGAAGGTATACCCAGGGCCTCGCGGTACTTGGTGACAGTGCGGCGGGCAACGTTGATCCCCTGTTCCTTCATGAGGTTGGAGATTTTCTGATCGCTCAGCGGCTTGTTGGGGTTCTCTTCGTCTACGATTTTTTTGACCAGGGCCTGGATGCGACGTGCGGACTGGTCCTCGCCCTGGTCCGACTTCAATCCGGTGGAGAAGAAGTACTTCAACTCGAAGAGCCCCTGCGGCGTCTGCATGTACTTCCCCTTCGTCGTGCGGGCGACGGTGGACTCGTGCATGCCGATACGGTCCGCGATGTCCTGTAGCTTGAGCGGCTTGATGTGCTCAACGCCTTTGTCGAGAAAGTTTTTCTGCACCGCGACAATCGCCTCGGCCACGCGGATGATGGTCTGCTGGCGTTGGGTCAGGTTGCGCTTCAGCCAGCGGGCCGCCTCCAGCTTCTCGCGGACATACCCCTTTTCTTCTTTGGATAGCTGGCTGTTTTTCACCATCTTGTGGTAGTCAAGATTGATGTCGACGTCCGGGAGATGCTCCGTAACCAGGCGCACCACATATTCGCCTTCGACTTTCTCAACCACAACTTCGGGCTGAATGTATTGGGGGCGATCCTGCTCAAACTGGTTGCCGGGCCAGGGATTGAGGGTGGCCAACATGTCTTTCAGCGCCTCCACCCGCGTTGGCGTGACGCCCATGGCCTTGGCGATTTTGGGAATTTGCCGTTGCTTCAAGGCCTCGAAGTGCTCGGTTACCAGGGCAACCAGCTCTGGCTCGTCCGGATATTCAACGGCAATCTGGAGTAGTAGGCACTCCTCGATGTTCCGCGCCGCCACGCCAGTCGGCTCAAAGCCCTGCACCTTTCCCAACACATCCAGCACCTGCTCCCGCGTCACCAGCAGGTCTTGGGCAATCTCCTCGGGATTCCCGATAAAGTAGCCTCGCTCATTCAGCTCACCGATAATGATGCGTTCGCCGATCAGCATGTCGGCCGGACTGAGGTCGGCAAAGCGCAATTGCTCCAGCAGATGGGCGCGCAGGGACTTGCCCTGGGTGATGGAGTCTTCATAATAACGCTGGCGGTCGATCTGGTCTGGATTGAAACTCAGGTCCTGGCCTTCTTTATGGCGTATTCGCCAGGAATCCATGTAGGAATCCAGGTCATAGGCCCCGTCAAAATCATTGACGTCCTCGGTCGAGCCCGAGTCTTTGTTGTTCTCCAGGG
>SKJD01000024.1 GCA_007116095.1 Candidatus Hydrogenedentota bacterium | reverse complement strand
GGTGGCGTTAGCGTGGGGGAGAGCAAGGAGGAAATGGCGGATGCCGTGCGGTGGGTGACGCCCTTGTTGCCGGAAGAAAAACCGCGCTACCTGATGGGCGTCGGTCCGCCGGAAGACCTGCTCATGGCCATTGAACATGGGGTTGACATGTTTGACTGTGTCATGCCGACCCGGAATGCGCGTAATGGCACGCTCTTCACTAGCACGGGCAAGATCAATATTAAAAACGCCTGTTTCGCCCGCGATTTCGGCCCGCTGGACGCGCAGTGCGCCTGCCCGGTCTGTCAGAACTACACCCGGGCTTATTTGAGCCACCTCTTTCGCGCCGGCGAGATATTGGCTTTGCGCCTCAACACTTTACACAACTTATTCTTTATGCTACAATTAGCGGCTGATGTGCGAGAGGCCATCCGGCAGGGTGCCTATTTGTCTTTCAAACGCGCCTTTCTCGCGCGTTATCTCGCACAATAATGACGTATCTGACATACCTACGCAGCAATGGAAAGCACAGTAATGGATTTTTTGGGTCTTATCGACGCTGGCAATTTGCTCTATGCACAAGCCAATGGCGCCCCGACACAGGGTCAGGGCTTCTCGCAGATTCTGTTTATGCTGGTGATGTTTTTCGCCATCATGTACTTTCTGATCATTCGCCCCCAGCAAAAACGTGAACGCCAGCGACGCGACATGCTGGACGCGCTTGCCAAAGGGGATGAAGTGGTCACGACGGGGGGGATTTGCGGCTCCTTGGTGGGCTTGTCAGATACGCATGTGGTGCTGCGCGTGGATGATAACACCAAAATCGAATTTGTGCGTAGCGCCGTGGCGCATGTCGTGAGCCAGGACGAAGGCGGCAAGTAAGGACTGAAGTCCGGTTCGGAAGCGCCCGGTAATCGAGAGAGCGGTATGGCGTCAGCGCCTGGACCTTAACAGGCCGCGCAATCATGGGTTTTTTATCCATGCAAGCCTGCGTTCCAGTTGCAAGCAAACCCATACAAACGTTGGGTTTGCGGTATTGCCCGATTGATGTCATCGTAGTGGTGCGGGCGTACAGGCTGGAACCCCTTCGACAGATTTTGCGTGGTTGTTGGCTAGCGTTTTCAGATGAAGCCTTGTCTCCCGGTTTTGGCATCCTGCACGAATACACGCCCTCTCAGCAAAGCAAGCTTATTGCGTTCATATATTGAAGTAAAACGTCATTTTTCATGTTTCCTGTGGCCTCCAAGGCGCAGTATCGTAAAATTAAACTACACCCACAACAGTGATATATCAGGTTTGTTTTAAGGAGCGGATAACCACATGATTAAGCATCCGTACAGGACACTCGCCATTTGGGCAATTATTTTATTTGCCCTGTTTACCATCTACCCCACGGTGGGCTGGATGACCCTGGAAGACGATACCGAGTGGCTTGCGCTCTCTGCCGAAGAGCAGGAAGAGGCCACGCCGCAGGAAGGTACCCGGCAGCATCGCCTGTGGGTGTGGGAGCAGCAGGACTTTGAGCGAGCGGCGGAACGTCCTGGGGCGCTCAGTAACATGGTGCACAACCTGCGCCGTTGGGCCGAGTTCGACCGGGATCGGGTGATCAATCTGGGGCTCGACCTCCAGGGCGGCATCCACATGGTCTTGGGCTTCGACATCAACGACCTGCCCGAAGAACGCCTGCAACAGTACCGCGATGATGGGTATAGTGACACGGATATCGAAGAAGAACTGCAAGAGACCATCTTGCAGCAGATTCGCCGTCGTGTCAATGACTTTGAAGCGCGTGAACCGGTTATCCAGGCCCTGGGCACCAACCAGATTCAAGTGCAATTGCCGGGTGAGCAGGATGTGGATCGTGCGCAGCGCCTCATCACCACGGCCGCCGTGCTGAACTTCCATATTGTTGCCGGCACGGACGAGACCGCCCGCGTCTTTACCCAGATTCGTCAGGCCTACCCGGACGATTTCATGCCGTTCATTAACCGCCCCGCGTTGGGTGGTGATTTCACCGTAGATATTGAGCATTTCGATCGGGTGCGCGAGGTGATCGAGCAGGCCGAGGCTGAAGGGGTTATTCCCGAGGACAAGATTGTCCGTTTCAGCCAACCCCCCAAGCCCTACCAGGATCAGGTCTACACTCTATACCTGCTGGATTCGGTACCGCTCCAAAGCGGTGAAGGGCTGCGCTCCGCCATGAGCACCCCCGACCCGCGAAACCCGCCGAACTTCGCCATCAGCTTTGAGATGCGCGCCACGGAAGCCGCCAATTTCCGGGAGGCGACGCAGCGCAACATCAACAACCGCATGGCCATTGTAATGGACAACTACGTCCTCTCGGCGCCGGTCATTAACGAAGCCATCGGCGCCAGCGGTCAGATCACCGGCGCATTCGACGCGGGCGACGCCCGCGAACTGGCCATCGCGTTGAACTCCGGCTCCATGGCCGTACCGGTTTATGAAGAATACACCGGTATCGTCGGGGCCAGCCTGGGCGCGGACTCCGTCCGTAACGGTGTAATGTCCGCCTTCACGGGTATTGCGCTGGTGGCGATCTTCATGGTCATCTACTATCTCGGCGCCGGTTTATTGGCGATGGTCTCACTGATGGTCAACGCCATTCTGGTAATTGCAGCGATGGCCTACTTCAACATGACTTTGACCTTGCCGGGTATTGCCGGGCTGATCCTGACCGTCGGTATGGCTGTTGACGCCAATGTGCTGATTTTTGAGCGTATCCGCGAGGAATTGCGCCTGGGTCATTCTTTGCTCTCATCGGTAGAAAATGGCTTCAAGCGGGCGACGGTCACCATCCTTGACGCCAACGTGACGACGTTGATTGCCGCGTTCATCCTCTTCCAGTTCGGTACCGGTCCGATTGAAGGCTTCGCCATCACCCTGACGGTTGGTGTGATTTGCAGTGTCTTCACCGCACTGGTCGTGAACCGGGCCATGTTTGACTTTATCACCGCCAAAGGGTGGGTAACCGAGCTGAAGATGTGCAGCTTCTTCAAGCCGGAAACCCAAGTACCCTTTATGCAATGGCGGCGCATCGCCCTAATTTGCAGCGCTGTCATTGTCGCCGTGGGTATCTTGACCTTCGGGACACGCGGTTCGGACATGTTCGGGGTGGAATTCACCCAGGGCACAAACATCATGGCGACTCTGGAATCCGAAGAGCAGATCCCGGTGGGGGATGTGCGTGATGCCCTGATTCAGGCCGGATTCATGGAGCCGATTGTCCAGGAAGCTGGCGCCGGTGGGGATCGTGATTTTAACCACTTCATCGTCCGGGTCGGAGAAACCGCTCAGGCCAATGGAAATGAACAGGCAGCCGCCGGGGGCGAAGCGGTTGATGTGACCGACGAGGAAACCCTGCTCGCGGATGTTTCTGTCGCCGACCGGATTCGTGAAGCCTTGGCGACACTGACTCCGGCCGCCAGCCCCGATCAGGTGATCTTTGAGTCGGTGCAGACCATTGGTCCGGCCGTGGGACAACAGCTTCGTCGCGACGCTTTGCTTTCCATCTGGTGGTCGTTGATCTTCATTGTTATCTACCTGACCCTGCGCTTCGAGATTAAGTTCGCAGCGGGCGCCGTGGCTGCGCTGGTGCATGACGTGCTGATTACAGTCGGTATCTTCGCCCTGCTCGGACGGCATATCTCCCTGCACGTGGTCGCCGCCGTGCTGACCATCATCGGTTACTCACTCAACGACAGTATCGTGGTGTTTGACCGGGTGCGTGAAGAAATGGGCTTGAAACGGGGCAAGGGCGTCAAGTTTATTGACATCTTGAACGGCGCCATCAACCAAACCCTGGGCCGCACCATCCTGACGTCGAGCACGACGCTGTTTGTGGTGCTGATGCTCTTCCTCTTCGGCGGCCAGGCAATCAACGATTTCGCCTTGGCGCTGTTGATCGGTGTCTGTGTGGGCACCTACTCGTCCATCTTCGTAGCCAGCCCCGTGGTCTTCCTGTGGCACCAGGTGGCGCTGAAGCGCAGGCTGCAATCGGATGCCCTTTCCGAAGGCTCCGCCGGCCGTTACAAAAAGGGCAAGAAGAAGAAAAAGGCGGGCGGCTCAGACGAAGCCGAGGCCTCCAGTTAGAAATACCTCGCTTTGAGGGACATTGCCCGACACCGCCAATACTGACTATATCTACTTCGCCCTGGCAGCTTTGAAAACACGCTGCCGGGGCGTTTTCGTGCTTGCCGCCGGGGCTGTGTGGCAGGGGTGTGGACACGCTCAAGAAAGCCTTGGGCAAGTGGCATTGCAGGCGGCGAATGGGGTACACTCAGTGCGCGAAAACACCTGTATCACACGATAGATTCAATTTTTATTTGAAGGGGAGCGTAAATACTCATGACCGGAAATTTTATACTCGATCTGTTGCTGTCACCCATCCGTTTTATGATCAGCGCCGTGACCATTGCCTACCTGTTCTTCTTTGAACTTTTTTTCCCGACCTATTGATTGCCTTTCATTGGAGCAATACAGTCTCGGGGAAAATGCGGCCATTGCCCTTGCATAGACCCAGGTGAGGAGTCAGTCCCATGAAACCATTTCGTCGTTGCCTGTTCGGCATATTGCTGTGTGCCGGATTAATCGTGTCAGCGACGGGATGCCAGGGGCAGGCGATGATGGAAATGCCCGGAGTGAAGCCTATGCCAGCCAATGCGCAGGAAACAAAGCAAGCTACTGTAAGGCCCATCCCGGACCGGACAGTGGTGCTGACTTTTGACGATGCGGTACAGTCGCACCGGGATTACGTAGCGCCACTTCTGCACCAGCTCGGGTTTAACGCGACCTTCTACATTACCGCCTGTTGGATGGAGAATGCGGAGCATTTCCTGAGCTGGGACGATGTGGCGGAAATCCACGCCATGGGCTTCGAAATCGGGAACCACACCTGGACCCACCAGCCGTTCCATACACCCGAAAGCGCCGAGGCGCTTGCCGCGGAGCTGACGCAGGTGGAAGAGGCTCTGGCTGCCGTCGGTGTGCCCCGACCGGTTACATTCGGTTGGCCGGGCAACGCCTTTGGTCCGGAAGCGCTGGCAGTGTTACGGGAGGCGGGCTATGTCTTTGCGCGCCGGGGCATGCAGCCCGAAAAGCCTTATGGCGAGGTGCATTTTGGCCCGCTGCTGGCCGAGGGCCGCTACGATCCGCTGCTCTTGCCGACCAGTGGCGACGCCTACCCGGACTGGACCCTGGAGCATTTCATCGCACTGGTGGACCAGGCGAAAGACGGGGAAGTGGTCGTTTTGCAATTCCACGGCGTGCCGGATATCGCCCATCCCTGGGTGCACACCCCACCGGAAATGTTCGCGCAATACATGCAGTACCTCCACGAAAACGACTTTCACGTCATCGCCATGCGCGACCTCGCCGCCTATATCGACCCCAACGCCCCGGTCGACGACCCCACAGCCCGTATGCGCTACCCCAGCGAGTGAAAAATTTTGACAGATCAACCGCGTCGCAGTTGCTAAAGAGGCTGGTAATCTTACAGGCGTAATTGAGCAGTAAGATTAGAACTGCACCAAACAACTTACAACCCAACCAGAAAGCCTTATGTCCCTGATAGTCCACTCGAATGCGAAAATCAACCTGTATCTGGATGTCCTGGAGCGGCGTCGGGACGGGTTTACGAATATTGAAACCGTCTTTCAGTCGGTGGCGTTGTATGACACGCTCGAAGCCACGCCGCATGCTGGCGATATTACGTTGGAATGCAACGCGCCGGGTCTCCCGGTGGATGGGCGCAACCTGGTATTGCGGGCGGCGAAGCTGTTGCAGGCGGCTTCCGGGTGTGATCAGGGAGCGCGGCTACGGCTACATAAGCGGATACCCATTGCCGCCGGACTGGCGGGGGGATCGGGCAATGCCGCGGCGGCGCTGCACCTCTTGAACCGGCTTTGGGGTTTGAACTGGCCCCTGGCGCGGCTTTTGCCTCTGGCGGGGCAGCTTGGCTCGGATGTGCCTTTCTGTCTGGTGGGCGGCACGATGCTGGCCACGGGACGGGGGGATCGGTTGGAAGCCTGTCCGGGAACGCCGCCAACCTGCTGGACGGTGCTTGTGCATCCGCCCTTACAAATTGGCGCCGGTGATTTGTACGCCAGTCCGCAGCTCACACGCAACACCGAACCACGCTTTGCCGGGCGCACTGCTGCATTTCGGGCAGCGCTACGCGCCTTTGATAAGGAATTCTGGTCGGCCTTCGTTTTTAATCGTATGGAGTCGGCGGCTTTTGCATGGCATCCGGAATTAGCGGAAATCAAGGCGTCGCTTCTTTCCGCTGGTTGTCTAGCGGCGGCCATGAGTGGAAGCGGGCCGACGATCTTCGGGGTGTGCACGGACGCCGCGTCGGCCAACGCGATTGCCGCGAAGCTGTCGGCTGGCCATCGTGTCAACGTCGCCGCATTTGCCCCTTGTGGGCTTGAGGAGGAAGTCGCCGCATCGCATGCCGGCGCGCAAGGGGAGACGCGGGAATGACACAACGCCTGGATCGCAGCCTGGAATCCTTGCAAACCGCGCTGGAGCGTTGGGAATGCGCTGTGGGAGCGCACCCGAAGGTGTACCAATACCTTTTTCCCAACGGTGAAGACTGGCGGGATTTATTGCGCTTCAAGTTGCTGCCGCATCTGCGCAACGGCGGCTGTTTAATTGTCTCGATCACCGGCGGCACCAACACCGGCAAATCCACGATCATCAACCGTCTTGTCGGGGCGTCGGTAAGTCCGGTGCGCTATACCGCGGCGGCCACTTCACATCCGCTGTTGGCCTGCCCGCCGTCCCGGCTGGAAGATTGCATGTCCGGCTACCTGATCTCCAAATACCAACCCCGTCCCGTCGAGCGTATCGAAGACGTCCTCGACAGCAGCGTGGCCCGGGACCATTTCTTCGTGCAGGTGGTGGAGGAACTCTCCGAGAACCACCTCTATCTGGACACGCCCGACATCGACTCGATCGAGAAAGACAACTGGGAAGTTGCTGAGGACATACGTGCGGCGGGCGACGTGGTGATTGCGGTGTTGACGCAGGAAAAGTACAAGGACGAGAAGGTGATTTCCTTTTACAAAGAGGCCCTCTCTGGCGGGCGCATCATCTTCCCGCTGATGAACAAGGCCCGCAAGCGGGATGACTTCGCCGCCGCCCGCGAGCAGCTTCGCGATTTCTGCGCGGAAGTCGGCCTGGCGGACCCGCCATGTTTTGTGCTGCCCTACGACGAGGATATTGACGATCACCCCGCGGGCGCGATTCCGGGACTCAGTGTTTCACAAGATTTGAAGCAGTACCTGCAAGACATCGACATACCCCAGGTGAAGGAGCAGGTCTATCACAAGACGCTCGACGCCATGCAGCGTGATATGCAGCCTTTCATCGAACGCACGGAGCAACTGGGCCTGGACCTGCACGGCACGCTCCAGCAGGCGACACGGCGGATTGATCAGGTCGTGGACGCTTACAGCCCGACGCCCGGCGAGAAAGTGGGTGTTCTGCTGCATGAGTTTATCAAGCAGAAGCGGTGGCGCATGACCCGTATGCTGGGCTTGGCCGGTGCGCAAATTCTTCATACCGGCAAGCAAATCTCCGGCAAACTCTTGAAGCGCGCCGGTCAGGAGAGCGAGGAACTTAGCCCCGAGGAGAAGATTTATGCAATGAACCGCAGCCGTCTCCTGGCGCAGACACACCGCTTTCTGGAGTCCTGTGTTGATATCCGCAAGCAATTGTCCGCGCCCCTGGACGGCGCCATGCCCGCGCAGCTTCCGGAGCAGGATGCGGCCATAGAAAAGGTTTTGCAACAGGCCTTGGGCAACACCGAAGAGAGTACGCTCTTCCGGGAGGCCATGTGGGAGAAGCTGGAGGCCTGGTGGCAGGAGCACCCCGGCCAGCGGAAGGTCATCATGGGGCTGGACAATTTCTTTATCTATGGACCCACAAGCGCCATCCTGTTGTTGGGCACGGTGACCGGCGGTTTCGGCACGGCGGAATTGATGGCGTCCATAAGCTATGTCAGCGCCCCGCTGTATAACGCCCTGCTCCGCTCGGATTTGAGTGAGTGGTGGTTGTCGATTATGGAGCCGTGGCTCGTCGAGCAACGCGCCCATTTCAGGGATGCCCTGGAAGAGCATTTGGCGCAGCCCATGTTCCAGGAGCTTCGCGCGCTGGAACAACTGATGCAAAGCGAAGACCTGGCGGAAATAAGAAAGGGCGTCGTACTGTGACACTGAGCATTGCCGCCATACTCCATGCCTTCAAAAAGTTTACGGAATACGACGGCTCCTGGCTGGGTCTCAAGGAGCATCTGCCCCGACTTCGGGAACAGATAGCCGAGCTTCGGCAGCGGGAAGACCGCCTGGAAGACGCGCTGATCGTCGGTATTGTCGGGGGGACGGGCGTGGGGAAGTCCACACTGCTCAATGCCCTGGCCGGGGATGAAATTGCGCAAACCTCCGATATGCGCCCTTGCACGCAAACCCCCACCATCTACCATCCCGCCGGGATGAAGCTGGACTTCCTGGAAGGCAAGAAAGTGTCGCGCTCGGCGCTGGAGCATCTTGTGCTTATCGACACGCCCGACACGGACTCCATTGTCACCGAGCACCGGGTGGTCGCCGAACGTATCCTGGCCCAGTGTGACCTGGTGCTGATCTGCGCCACGGGGGAGAAATACCTTAACGAAGCCTCCTGGTCGCTGTTGCGCCCGTTGCTGGGGTCCATCAGCCTGGCTTGCATCAACACCAAAGCTTCGCCCCGCGCCGAAGTCAGCGCCGCTATCCGGGAAGACTGGCTCCGCGCCTTGCGCGAGGCCGGCTTCACCGTGCCAGATTCGCAATATTTCCGGGTACAGGCGCTGCGCAGTTTTGACCGCAAGCTGGCCGGGGAAAGTCCGGGGAATGACGAGATCGACTTCCCGGAGCTGGAAGACTTTCTTACCCACAAGCTGGACCAGGAACGTATCAAGCGCATTAAACGTTCCAACGCCACCGGTCTGCTCCATAAAATGATCGATGAACTCTGCGCGCTTGCAGAAAAAACCGAGACCCATCTCGACGCTATCGAGGAGAAAATCAGCGCGGCGGAAGCACGGGTCGGGGTGGCCTGTATAAAAAGCCTGCAAAATCGTTTGCTCGCGGAAAACTATATCTGGACCTACTCGCTCGGGCATGAGGTCGCCCTGCGTATCAAGGGGCTGCACGGCGCCCTCTTCCGCTGCGTCGAGTTCCTGCGTACTTTGCCCATGCACATCAGCCGTTTTTTGCCCTGGAATCGCTGGAGCAGCGGCTTTAGCCAGCAGAGCGCGGCGCTGCTCACCAACGACTACATGTCCGCCGGCGACATCAATGCCGCCTCGGAGCATATC
>SKJD01000321.1 GCA_007116095.1 Candidatus Hydrogenedentota bacterium | reverse complement strand
TTACGTCGATTCGTTATGTGGAGTAGCGAACTTTAGTTCGCTCTTCGTGCGTAAGCACGAAGAAAAATCAGGTTATTGCCCAGCTTGCCAACAGTTCTGACTCAAAACGGCGCTGCCACCTTCGTCATTCCTGCGCAGGCAGGAAACCAGTATTGCGTGAAAACATAACAATACAGCAATAAAGCCGCATGTTGTGGCGCATGGTTGCAAGGCCTGGTAACGGTATCCCATGTTAAATCAACGAACTGGTTCCCTGCCTTCGCAGGGATGACGTGGGTGGGAAATCCCACCCACGCGGGCGAACACAAGGTTCGCCCCTACGCTTCGTTATGTGTTGACAAGATCGGTAATATCGGAACTTTACCATTTTTGACGTTGTTCTTACTCCGCCATCCCTACTGCTTGGCCTGATGCAGGGTGGTAGGGATGTTGTTGCGTGGGGCAATGCCATAGTGGGCCTTGGGGCGGGCCCACAGCCTACCTGCCGCCTATCCGGCGTCCTTTCTATCATACACTTCCCCCTATTTGTACTACCGACTATCTGGCCCGCATTGCATCCCCCGCGTCCATCCGCTATCATGGTTCTGTGGCCGGTCGGAAGCTTTTGGCGCTTCGCCGGATATTGTGGAATGGACGGAGTGACAAGGAGAGGAGTGTGTGGCATGGCGATGAATGCCCTGATGCTGTCGATGATTGTGGTGCAGGCGACTCTGGCGCAGGCGGATCCGGCGAATTATGACGAGTCCATGGCGCCGGACTACACCCTGCCAGACCCGTTGGTCACGGAAGTGGGGGATCCAGTGACGGATGCGGATACCTGGTTTGATGTGCGTCGTCCCGAGCTCCTCGAACTTTTTCGCGAGCATGTCTATGGGTATCGGCCTGGCCCCCCGGAGCATACTGGTTTTGAGCTGATCGAGGAAGACCCTGAGGCGCTGGACGGCGCGGCGACGCTGCGTCGCGGAAACATCGTGATTGCCCATGAGGGCAAGGGGCACGCCTTCGAGCTGATTCTCTTCATTCCCAATGCTGCGGAAAAGCCCGTGCCCTGCATCCTGCTGATGAACAACCGGGACCGTTCGAATACCGAGCCCACCCGGGAAGAAATTACCGAGTTTTGGCCTGCGGAAGAAGTCATCGCCCGGGGTTATGCCGTTGCGGCGGTGCAGGTGAATGAAGCGGCTCCGGACAACGGGGAGGAATTCCGCCAGGGCGTCATGCGGCTCTTCGATGATCCCGAAATTGAGCGGGAACCCAATGCCTGGGGCGGTCTGGCGGCCTGGGGCTGGGGCGCGAGCCGCGTCCTGGACTATTTTGAGACGCAATACGACGTTGACGTCACGCGCGTGGCGCTGTTGGGGCACTCCCGGGGCGGCAAGGCGGCCCTCTGGGGCGGCGCGGAAGACCCGCGTTTCGCCATCGCCATCAGCAATGAATCCGGCAGTGGCGGGGCGGCCCTGTCGCGTCGGCGCTTCGGCGAGCGTGTCAGTCACCTTACCGATGAAAGCCGCTTCCACTACTGGTTCTGCCGGAATTTCCGAAACTTCGCCGAGAATGAAGACGCGCTTCCCATTGATCAGCACCAGCTCATCGCCCTGATGGCGCCGCGCCCGGTCTATGTGGCCAGCGCCGTGGAGGATGAGTGGGCGGATCCCAAGGGCGAATTCCTCGGCGCTTGGCATGCGGGCCCGGTCTATGAATTGCTTGGAAAAGATGGCCTGCCGGTCGATGAGCAGCCCGAACCCGGTGTGGCGGCGCATGGGACCATCGGCTATCATATCCGCGAAGGCAGCCACAACCTGCTCCTGGAAGACTGGAACCACTACATGGACTTTGCCGACAAGCATTTCGGTAGGGAGTAGCTATACATCCGGAGTAGCAAAGCTTGCTTTGCTGTTTTGTTGGAGTAGCAAAGCTTGCTTTGCTAAAAACACGGAGCAGCAAAGATTACTTTGCTGAACCCAACGAAACACGCTTCGTTACTCCCGTATTACGGCGTGCAAAGCGGAAATAGTTCGTCACAAACAAGAAGAATTGCCCCGTCATGCCCGGGGCATTATCCGATAGGGGGCCGTCCCATGCAACATACACACCACACGGGCGACGAAGCCCGGCGCTATCCCCGTCCCAGACGGGCAAACCTGCGCCTGTTGGAAGATCAGAACGGCGCCGGCATTCTCAACCATATCGACGACATCAGCGCCAACGGCGTGATCTGCCACACGGTCAAACCCATCCCCCTGATGACCAAAATCGGCATGGCGTTGGAGTTGCCCAAGCCCGTGGCAAGACGGGTGGACGCTGAGGGCGTCGTGGTGGGCTGTGACCCCGATCAAATCGGCGATGATAACTTCCGCGTCTCCATTCTTTTCATCAAAATGGAGGAAGCGGATCAGGAGACCCTCCAGCAATTCGTCGATGAAGACATCGTGATCTCAATGACCGACGATTACGAGTGAAGGCCGACCGCGTTGTTCGGCGCCCCAAGTGCGGTCAGTGGCGGAATACGGCCTTGAAGTACTCGGGGTTGTCAATCAGCTTGAGCTCCACATTGCGGAAACTATCGATTTCCTCCACGGTAATCGGCGCTTCCTGAATATTGCCGAAGGGGTTGATTGAACTTTCCTCCATCGGCGTACCCGCGCTGCGCAGTGATTCCTCATCAGCAAGCAGATCATCAACATCCCCATCTCCGAAGTCTTGCTCGCCGTCGATATGGGACTGTTCCTCCATGCTGTCGAACAGCTTCTCCACGCGATCGTGCAGAAAGTCGTGTAGCACGGCATAGAGGTGTTCTTTGCGTGTGTTCCGGTCGGCCTGGGTCATGATCTCGGTATCCAGAGGCAGAATACGACCGCTGAATATACAGAGCATGCCCTGACATTCCGGGCAGGGTCCCACGATAATGGAACCCAGCGGCGGGAGCAGGATTTGTCCCTGGGAGCCGCAGTGGGGGCATTTGACCTCGATCATGGACAACATGGTATGGGTTTCTCCTCAACAATGATTACTTGCACACCCCAATTCTACCATTCATTCGTGGGTGGCGACAAGCAATTTTTGTTTTAATGGAATTTATTGAATAAAAACCGCCAATACGTGGTATATGTCAAAAGCGTCATAAAGGGCAAAAATTGGTTGTTTTAACAAGCAATATCCGCCAATGATTCAGGCTGACTTGTAAGGGGCGAATGTGGTTACGGGGCAGTAGTATAGACATTATTTAGACGGGATGGGATTCAAGATGGCGCATTATCGGATTTTTCAGGACCGATATACCGCATCATGGTTTCAGATTTTCCCCCAAATAGCGGTAATGTGATGGCGCGGCGTTTGCACCGCTGCAATCTTCTCAGGCATGCGCCTTAGCTCAGGAGACCGTTGTGGGCAGCGTCTCTGGACAGACCCCGAGCAGTGTGGTTACGGGGTGAATGATACGGTGGCGACTTAGGCTCACCATTCACTGGTCTGTAGACGGACCAAGACCTCAGGTAATGCCTAGAGGCTTTCCTGCAGCATCGCGAGGATCTGTTGGGCGTCTGCATTGTCTTCGGCTGGACGATCGTGCCAGTCCGGGTAGGTCAACAGGGTGACGCCATAGACCTGCCGGATTGTTTCCGCGGTAATGCGGGTTTCATTGGCGCCGATACGTTCCAGTTCGAAGGTATGCTGCAGGCGGGTGGGCTGGAGCAGGCTGCGGCGGGTCGGGCTGTAGGCCACGAAGACCCCGCGCTTGTCGCGGGTGTAAATCTCCAGGTCCTGTTCCCGCAAGACTGTCTTAAGCGCTTGCCAGGTGTCTTCAAAGGGGGCGGAAACCGTTGCGGCTTCGTGGAGGGCATATCCCGTGGTATCCAGTGATGCACGGGCGCAGCCCCAGTTCAGGCCACCCAGAGTGATCAGGATCAATCCACAAAGTATGGAATGCTTAGACATGCGACAATTTCCTCCCTTTGAAGTATACGCTAATTGTAGCAAAGGCAGTTCCCGACTGCAAGCCCGCAGCACCGCGTTTCTACGGACGTTTTGAAGGCAATCGGGAGCCAACTTCGCACGGCTCCGGCGACCAGTATCCCGTGGCATGGGTATTCCGGGGCAGAATCAGAAGAAGCAGCTTTCAGCCGTGAAAGCTGCTTCTTGAACGTTCTTTATGCCATAACCCTGGGAAGGGCTGTGTTCTTGCATGCCACGAACGGGCGCCCATGGGAACAGGCCATCTCATGATTTCGGGGAAGCCCGCAATCCTCAACGAGGATTGGTGCATCCGCGCATCAGCAGCGCTACCCCGATGATACTGCCATAAATCAACAAGTAAGGCGCAAAATTTAGGCTACTGTTGATGAGGCTGTTCATGAGGCTGCTGGTGGGACTGTTCCTCCGTCTCGGCGGTGGTAGAGGACTGTGTGTCGCTTTTTTCCTCTTCCGATCCGGTCACCGAGGTCTTGAACTCCCGGATAGCGGTCCCCAGTGACTTTCCGACCCCGGCAATTTTGCCGCCTCCGAAAATGATCAGCAAGATGACCATGATAATTAACAGTTCCGGTACGCTTGGCATACCCATGCTCTCGTCTCCTATCGTTTGCGTAGGGCGCTGAAGGCGTCTCCGGTGGGAAACCACGCTTCAGATCACTGTGCTTGGAAAACGCAACACCCACCCCTGCCCCCATTACTGGAAGCAAGTTGTTGAGCCAACCACGGGCGTGGCGTTTTCGATAATTCCTTGTATTATAGTGTACTTCGCGCTATTTTACAAGTGCGATTTGCACGTAGTGTTGGAAAACGCCGGGGCGCGACGCTTTGCTGACGGGCCGGCGGATATTTTTTATCGCTACAGCCAATCGCCGCGAATGGGATGTTCCAGCAGGGCGTTCGCCTCGTTGTCATCCTCGAAACGCTCAGCTTCGGGGTCCCATTTTAGGGGACGGTCGAGTTGCGCCGCAATCAGCCCGATCTGGCAGATGGAAATGGTGCGATGGCCGACTTCCGCCGGCTTAAGGGGGCGTCCCCCGGTCTGGATGGCGTGCAGGAAGTCTTCCTTGTCCTCCATCGTGTCGCTCAGGTCGAGCTCGCCATCCCCGGGCCTTTCTTCCAGCCAGTCGGGATTCGAGGCTTCTATCACCCCGGGATACGCCGTCCGCACCCAGCCCTCACTGCCCCGGAAGGCCACACCCGGCGTGCCGCCCATGCGGTACTGCATCCGGACGCCGTTCGCGTACTGGTAGGTCAGGTCAAAGTCGACTATCGTGTCCCAGAGTCCTTCCGAGAAGGCCCCGCTGCCTTCCACCGATACCGGGCCGGTGTTGTCGCTGTCATTCGCCCACTGGGCGATGTCAACGAGGTGCGCGCCCCAATTGCTGATCATGCCGTTGGTGTAGTCCGAGATACGCAGCCAGCCCGGACGCACGCGCAACTGCCCCGGCGGATGCACCCGATGCTCCGTATACGGCGCTTCCGGTGCCGGGCCCAGCCAGAGGTCGTAGTTCAGTTCTTCCGGTACCGGCATGGGATCAGGGTTTCCCACCGGTTCGCTGTCTGCCGGTGACATGACCTGAATCTCCTCCAACGTTCCAATCCGGCCATTGCGCACCAGCTCCACCGCCTGCCAGAAATTGGGCAACGAGCGGAATTCACTGTCCGTCCGTGTGACCAGCCCGCTTTCCTCGGCCACATCACACAAAAGCCGCCCATGCGCAATACAGGTGCTGATCGGCTTTTCAATGCTCGCATGCTTGCCCGCGCGCAACGCTGCGATGCTCATCGGGACATGCCAGTGGTCCGGCGAGGAGATCATCACCGCGTCGATGTCGTCCCGCGCCAATAGCTCCCGGAAGTCGTCGTACATCCGGCAGCCGTCATAGCCGCCGTTGTCGAAGGCCTCCGCATAATGCGCATTGACCTGATCCCGTTCCTGCGCCATCCGCCAGCGGTCCACATCACAGACCGCCGTGACCAGGCAGCGGTCATTGTTCAAAAACTGCGGCACATTGATAAGATGCGACTGCCGCCCCGTACCGATAATCCCCACACTGATCCGATTCGACGGCGCCTCCGCCCCCAACATCCCCGAACGCAAAATCAACGGCGCCGCCAACACCGCCGCACTCCCCTTCAGAAAACTGCGCCGCGTACAGCGAGACGATTCAGACGGGCTACGCATGACAAAACTCCTTATTCGAAAAGATTGCAATCCCAATAACTTGGCTCCGTCGATACTACACCAACACCGGGGATGATGCAATATATCCGGCTCCTTTGCCGGTAAGATCGTATATGTCTTGACGATACCTGCGCCGCTAAGATATAAAATGGCGCGCTTCCGCGGGGTTGCGGTGGGGGTGGGGCGGGGCCCATAATATGCGGCATGAACAAATCACTTTATTTCGACTGTTACAGTGGCATCAGCGGGGATATGTCCGTTGGTGCGCTGATTGATGCCGGGGCGGATTTCGCGGCGATTGAGGCGATGTTGCAGGGGCTGGGGGTACCGGGCTTTTCGGTCCGGGTGACGAAGGTGGTGAAGGCGGGGGTGGCGGCGACGCAGTTTCATGTGGATGTGGATGACAGCCACGGCCATCCGCATCGGCATTTACGGCATGTGGTGGAGATTATTAAGCAGGGCAATCTACCAGCGCCGGTGGCGGCGAATGCCATCGCGACGTTTGAAATCCTGGCGGAGGCGGAGGCCGCAGTGCATGGCACGAGTATCGAGAAGGTGCATTTCCATGAGGTGGGTGCGATTGACTCGATTGTGGACATCGTCGCGGCGCAGTATGCATTACACCTGCTGGAGGTGGAAAAGGTCTATGCCTCGGCGCTGCATGTCGGCTCCGGCACGGTAAAATGCGCGCATGGGGTGATGCCGGTGCCCGCGCCCGCGACAGCCCGCTTGTTGCTGGGCATCCCGACGTATGGCGGCGAGGTCGAAGGCGAGCTGGTAACGCCGACGGGCGCGGCCTTGCTGCGGCAACGTTGCAGTCAGTTTGGCGCGGCCCCGCGTATGACGGTGGAGGCCATCGGCTATGGCAGCGGCACGAAGGATATCCCGGGCCGGGCGAATGTGCTGCGGGTGATGATCGGGGTGGAGGCCGCGACGTTGCCGGCGACGGAGCCGATCACGGTGATGGAAGCGACGGTGGACGACATGAACCCGGAGCTGCTGCCGCCGTTGGTGGAGGCGCTGCTGGCCACGCATGCCCGGGATGTCTTCCTCACGCCGGTGATCGGGAAAAAGGGGCGTCCCGCGCAGTTGATAACGGTCCTCTGTGATGCGCCAATGACAGCCGAGCTGGCCGGGTTGATTTTTGCGGGCAGCAGCACGCTGGGACTGCGGATTCGCGAGGAAGAGCGTTTGGTGTTGCTGCGTGACTGGAAACCGGTGCGCACGCCCTGGGGCCTGGTGAAGGTGAAACGCGGTGGTGTGAATCGGGAGGCCCTGGCGTCGTCGCCCAGTACCGTGGCGCCGGAGTATGAAGACTGTAAAGCCCTGGCGGAGCAGGCCGGGGTCCCGGTGCGCAAGGTCTATGAGGCCGCCCTGGGACAGGCGCTGCAAGGGAATTTCGAAGATGAGTGAGCGCATCGCCCTGTACCCCGGCAGTTTTGATCCACCCACGCTCGGGCACCGCGACCTGATCGGTCGGGCCGCGACTATCTTTGACAAGGTAATCGTCGCCATTGCCATCAACAGCACGAAGCAGGGGCTCTTCAGCATTCCGGAGCGGATCGAGATGGTGGAAGAGCTGACCGCAGACATCCCCAACATGGAGCTCATCCACTTCGAGGGGCTGACCGTGGACATCGCTGCGAAATATGGGGCCATTGCCTTGATCCGGGGACTGCGCGTGATCTCCGACTTCGAGTATGAGTTGTCGATGGCAATTAACAATCAGAAACTCAACCCGGATATTGACACTGTGGCGCTGATGCCCAGCGAGCCCTACCTCTACTTAAGCTCGCGGCTGGTGAAGGAAATCGCCTCCTATGGCGGCAAGATCAGCCACTATGTCACCCCCGGGGTCGAGCGGCGGTTGCGCGAAAAATATGGGCCTCTCCGTACCCCCTGAGCAGCAGTTCGTCTCGCACCGCCTGCTTTAATAATTCGCATTATAAACAGTCTGTCTGGATGCAACGTTGACTTCAATGTCTCGTTTGTGAATAATTAGAGCATCAATCATGATTGTACGGTTTACGACCATTGGTTTGGGGGTATACATGAACATTTCATCGCGTTGTGAGTACGCGTGTCGGGCGATGGTGGAGTTGGCGATGCGGCTGGAGTCCAAAGAGACCGTAACCTCGGTTACCATTGCCGAGCGTCGTCATATTCCGGAAAAATACCTGGTCCATATCCTGCTTCAGCTCAAGCGGGCCGGACTTGTACGCAGTATTCGCGGCGCCCAGGGCGGGTATATGCTCGGCCGGGATCCGGAAACCATACTGTTGCTGGACATTATCGAGGCCATCGACGGCCCGGTGCTGTCTCCGTTGCCGGTTGACGACGAGATGTCCAACAAGCTTCGACCCATCTGGGAGAATGTCGCCAAGAACATTGAAAAGCATCTGAGCGGTATTACGTTACGCCAGATAATGGACAAGGCGGCCTTGCCCAACATGTATTATATCTAGGCGCCTGTGATCTTGCAGGGGCATTTCGCCGAATCGGGGGCATGGATTCGGTCTTGCCCGATGCTCAAACCCACCAGTTCCATCCAGACGGCCTCCACCGTAGGCCACACATCCAGTGTTGATTGTACGACAGCTACCCTTGTGCCCCGGGGCGCCCAGCGCGTGGGGTCGGTCGGGCCGAAAATGGCCAATGTCGGGACGCCGGTCGCCGCCGCCAGGTGGGATATGCCGCTGTCATTGCCGATATAACAGTGGGCCTGCACCAGCACCCGGAAGAGTGTTGTTAATGGCATGGGCGGCAAGGCGTTTGCGCCTTCCGGGAGCGCCCAGTCCGCCTCCGCCGGCCCACGGCTCCAACGTATCACCAATCCGGCCGCTGTAAGGCGCCCTGCTATTTCCTGGAACGACTCCAGGGGCCAGCATTTGCGTGCGCCGCCACTACCGGGATGGATGACAACGCAGGAGGGCGGCAAGACGAGCGTTTCGTCCGCCGCAGTCTCCTGAAGCGCGCCTGCAAGCGGACACAGCGGCAGGGCCTCGGGCGAAAAACCCAGGCAATGGGCGTAATAGGCGCTGGTGTGGCCTGTCCAGTGCGCCGGGGGCAGGCCGGGATGGCACTGCACTTCCGACAACCCGCAGTCCAGTAGCGGCCGTTGCATACTGCCGTCCGAATCCTCCCACCAGCAAATGGCCCGGTCAAAATCATCGAGAAATGCCCGGAGCCTCTCCGAGGGCGTGCTGAAGATAGAGTGAAAATCGACCGCCTCCAGCGACCATGC
>SKJD01000153.1 GCA_007116095.1 Candidatus Hydrogenedentota bacterium | reverse complement strand
TCCACGTCCTCCGCATCAACGCCCCAGTACCGATCATTGCGCGCCAAGGTCACCTGGCGTCCTGTGTCCCACGCGGACAGCACATAGGGTCCCGAGCCGATGGGGCTGCGGTTGTTCGGGTGGTTGTTGAATTCACCTTCCCCATAAATATGCTCAGGGAGGATGTCCATTCCGCCCAACATAACAATGTGGCGGTAATAGGGGCGATTGCAGGTGAAGCGGACGGTGCGCTCGTCGAGGATTTCACAGTCGATGATGTCGATGAAGTAGCTGCGCAGGTGCGGGGCGTCCACCTCGGGGTTCATAATCGTCTCATAGGTGAACTTCACGTCCTCCACCGTCAGCGGCTCGCCATCGGAAAAGGTCACGCCCTCGCGCAGGGTGAAGGTGTATTGCAGGTTGTCCTCGGAAATTTCCCATGCCTCCGCCAGATACGGCAGCATCTCCAAGGTTTCGGGATCACGGATCAACAAGGTGTCGAAGACATGCCCCATAATCGTGGTGGCATAGGCGTCCGAACTGGTCAACGGGTTCAGGTGCGGCATCTCGGAGGGCATGTGCACCATCAGCGTGTCGCCAAAGGCCGGTTCCACTTCCGCGTCCGACCGCTCCGGTCTGGCGCTGGTCTCGCTCGGCGTACTGTCGGGTCCGGAACCACAGCCCGCGATCAGCACCAGTAACAGACAAGCTGTCATGATGCCCAGCAGGGAAACTGCCCGATAAAATGCCTGGCCTGCGTTGCCTTGCCGTGTTTGGAGATGGATCATGGAGTACTCCTTGCCAAGTAACTTATAATGGCGGTGAAAAGAAAATGTTCTGCTTGCGATACGACATTTTCTACGTTTTTAAGGTATAGCATTAAACGCCGACATGGTAGCACATATTCGCCGGACGGCAAAAGACGGCAGACCTTGCGCTGACATAAAGAGGAAGGAGCGAAGCAATCATGTTAAAGCAACTTGTTATCGTCGACCCCGAAGGCCTGCGCTGTGATTTGTATGAAACCGCAGAGTGCCTGGGGCTCTTTCCCTGTATTGTCACGCACGAAGAGAACCGTCCCCACCTGCCGAATGACGCGGACATCATCCCCTGTGAATCACCCGATACGGCGTTTTTGAAGGGGGTTGTCCGACAGCGTCAGGTCAGTGGCGTCTGGACGCCCGACCCGGAATACCGTGGGATGGTGCACGACGTCGCCGCCAGCATGCGCTTCCCGCATTGGGGCACGCCGCCGGATCAGTCGTTTCTGAAAGTGATGAAGGAAGACTCCATCGTTGCCGACCTGATTCATCCCCAGCACTTCGTCAGCACCATGGAAGCCGCCGAGGAGGCCGTTCGGGAGATTCACATCCCGGCCTACTTGCAGTCCATGCAGAGCAGCGGCTATCCCCGCCGCATGGAAGTGGACAATATCGCCGACGTGCCCCTGGCCTTCAAGAAGATCACCGCCAAGCAGGAAAAGCCCCATGTTTCCGTGGCGAAACTGCCCCAGGCGGAGGTCTATTGGGTGCCGGGCTACAAGATCGGGCGGGACTTCAAGCCGATTGAGGTCATCGCCGTTGAATTTTCCCACACCCGCTTCCGCGTACCGGTCCGCTACCTGGCTCCGGCGGAGCTGAGCGGGGCCGACTATACGGCGGTGGTGGACGTGGCCAAGCAGGTCGGCCTGCACCTGCCGCATGGCGTGGCGGCGATTACGCTCGAACTGATCTACACCGATGTCGGACCACGGGTGATGGGTATCCGGGCGGAATACGATTTCGAGCCAGCCCTGAAAAAGCTGCTCAACCGGGGCTATGGCCTCAACCTGGATCACGATGTGCTGCGCCTCTTCGCCGGGCTCCAGCCCGAGAGCACCCCCTGCTGGGAGATGGCCGCGGCCGTCCAGTGGTTCCAGCCGGGCAGCGGCGTGGTCACCGGGGTGGATGGTGTGGACACCGCCCTGGCCGTGAAGGCTATCCGCGAAATTCATCTGCGTGTGAAGCCGGGGGATTACATCGGCCATATCGAAGACACCCGGGAACGCGATCGTATAGGCTACATGATCAGCCAGGCAAGCTCCACGGAGACGGCATTGGACGCCCTCCAAATCGCCATGGGCTGCGTGGGAATCAACACCAAGCCCACCCTGGATTGAGGCGGGATTCGGGCCCGGGGAGCTTGTAATACAAAACCCTAAAAACACGTATTTTTGATCCCCAGGCGGCATCCATGCTATAACCATCACCGGGGGATATGGGTCCGTCCCGGCGATGGGACCTGATTCGGCCATCGTTTTTGATCTGCGATGCCAGCATCCGCACAAGCAGCAACCGGGCAGGCGAGCGCATGCCTATGAACAAAGGGGGAATCACCATGACGGCGAATGCTATGGAAGCGCTTTACCTGGAGCGCCTGAACCGCTACGTGACCGCGATGCGCAATGAAAAACCCGACTGCATCCCGATCCGGATGCTGGCCGCGGAGTTCGTCGCCACCCACACCGGACGCACCTGTCAGGAAGTCACCCACGACTTTAACATCGCCTTCCAGGCCCTGCGTGAAACCACCGCCGACTACGACTGGGACGCCGCCGTCGCGAACATGGTCTATGTCTGGACCGGCCTGACCCAGGCCATCGGCCTGAAGTATTTCGGTATCCCCGGTATCGATATTCCCGCGAACACGGCCTTCCAGTACCTCGAACCCCCGGTCGAAAAGAGCTTCATGCAGGCCGACGAATACGACGAGCTCATCGACGACCCCACGGCCTTCCTCTACAATACCTGGCTCCCCCGCGCCTCGCGCTACATCGCGCCCAAGGGCAGCGAAGTCACCTACGAACATAACCTGGCCCTGGTCAAGGGCGGCATGGCGATGCTCCAATACCTCGGCGGTTTCCCCGGGCAGGCCGCGCAAATGCGCACCGAGACCGGCACCGTCTCCGCCATCGCTGGCATGTTGAAGTCGCCCTTCGACATCATCGGCGACAAACTGCGGGGCTATGTCGGGCTCACGGAAGACATGATGACCCAGCCGGACAAGGTCATGAAGGCCTGCGAAGCCCTGATGCCGCATCTCTTCAACGTTGCCATCTCGGGCGCTGATCCCGACGGTCTGGTCCCCATCGGCTTCTGGATGCACCGTGGTTGCGTGCCGTTCATCACGCCGCAACAGTTCGACTCGCATTACTGGCCCACCCTCAAGCCCCTTGTCGAGGGACTCTGGGACGAAGGCAAGCAGATCATGTTCTACGCCGAAGGGAACTGGGACTACCACCTGGAGACTTTCCGGGAATTGCCAGAGCGCTGCATGGTCTACCACATCGACCGCAGCGATCTCAAGAAAAGCCACGAGATTCTCGGCGACAAGTTCTGCCTCAGCGGCGGTATCCCCAACGCCCTGCTCTCCTACGGCACCCCGGACGAAGTCCGCGCCAAGTGCAAGGAAGTCATCGACATCGCCGGGCGCGACGGCGGCTTCATCATGGACGCCAGCGCCATCATGCAGAACGACGCCAAACCGGAAAACGTGCGCGCACTGACCGAGTTCACCCGGGAGTACGGGCAATACGGCGGCCGCCCCTCGGCAACCATGCCCACCCCCGCCGGCGCCGGACGCCATGCCGCACAACCGCCTGCCTTCCTGCAAGGCAGCCACGCAGGCGCCTGCATGCCTTGGGAACGCTACCACGGCCAGCAGAACGACCTGCCCGGCGACCCCCAACTCGCCCGCCGTATCTGGGAAGAAATCGACGGCCTCGGCAATGTCTTTATCTGGCACTGCCTGCTGTCCTTCTAAACGGCAAGGCGTTTCCAGCAACATATTTGTCCACGATAGACACAAAAAGCGCACGGAAATGGGCCATATTGCCGTTACATCCCTTTTCCGTGCCTTCCGTGTTTTCCGTGGTAGATCATCCCCGGTTCATTACCTTGGAATCGCATCCAAAAAACCGCGACAGATTGCGAATTTCCCTGAATCCTTGCTATACTGTGCGCTGCATGCGGTATCGGGTTCGCCCACGTCTGCGCGGTCCTTGCGCAGGCTCGCAAAGCAGTGGCGCCGCCCGGCCAACTTGTAGTGAAAGCAGGTATGAAGCACACGGACATTCCCCACGAAGACACGATCATTATGACCGGTGAGGCCATGGAAGCCGCGATCCACCGCATGGCGCAGGAAATTATCTCGGAAAACGACCCGATTGATGCGTTGGTCTTGCTGGGGATTCTGCGCCGGGGACGTCCCCTGGCCGATCGCATTGCGGCGGAAATCCACCGCCTCACGGGCTACCAGGCGCCGGTGGGATCGCTGGCTACCACGCTGTACCGGGATGACTATCGCAGCGGTATGGGCGTGGTGAAAAGCCCCAAGGGCGAGACCCATTTCGATTTTAATGTGGACGACCGCACGGTTTTGCTGGTGGACGATGTGCTCGCCGCGGGACGCACCATCCGCGCCGCCATGGATGAAGTCATGGATTACGGTCGCCCACGGCGGATTCAGTTGGCCTGCCTCATCGACTGCGGCAACCGGGAACTTCCCATCCAGGCGGATTACCTCGGCTGGCAGGTCGGCACCACGCCCCGGGACTGGGTCTCGGTGCATTTACACGAAATTGACGGGGAAGATATGGTGCTGGTGGAAGAACGCCCGGCCATTGAGACGGATATCCCCCCAGTCGACTTGGATAGTTGAAGCAGACGATGGCCCAACCAAATGGCAAGGAGCACAAGCGACGATGGCGGATGGGGGTTGGTCCCGCAAGGATCTGATTGGCATTGAAGCGTTAAGTCGCGATGAGATCACACTCATTCTCGACACGGCCCCGCAATTTGCGGCGATCTCGGAACGGTCCAGCGGGATCAAGAAGGTGCCTTTGTTAAAGGGGCGCCTGGTGGTGAACTGGTTCTACGAGCCCAGCACCCGCACCCGCAATTCCTTTGAGTTGGCCGCCAAGCGCCTGAGCGCCGACACCCTGGCCATGACCGCCGCCAGCTCGAGCTCGGTCAAGGGGGAAACCCTCCATGACACCCTGGCGAATATCGAAGCCATCCACGCCGATGTCATTGTCATCCGCCACGGTTGCGCCGGCGTGCCCCACATCCTCGCGGATCGCCATGCCTCACACATCATCAACGCCGGGGATGGCCGCCATGAACACCCGACACAGGCGCTGCTGGACGCCTACACCATCCGCAAACAATTGCGGTTGCGCCTGGGGGACCCGGAAGCCACGCTGGACGGGCTGAAAGTCGCCATTGTCGGGGATGTCGAGCACAGCCGGGTGGCGCGCAGCAACATACTCTGCCTGAAGCGACTGGGGGCCGAGGTGCGTCTCTGTGGTCCGTCAACCTTAATGCCCCAGGGCATCGCGCAAATGGGCGTGCAGGTGACCGCCAACCTCGAGGAAGCCCTGGCGGACGTGGATGTGGTCTACACCCTGCGTCTCCAGCTTGAGCGTCAGGCCAAGGCCCTGTTCCCAAGCCTGCGCGAATATATCCGACTTTTCCAGGTCAATACAGCAACCATGCGCTATGCACCGGAACACGCCCTCGTCATGCATCCCGGCCCCATCAACCGGGACGTTGAACTGAGCAGCGAGGTCGCCGACGGTGAACGCAGCGTCATCCTGGATCAGGTCAGCAATGGCGTCGCCATCCGCATGGCGGTGATGCACCTGCTGGTCAACGGTGGCGGCCAGGAGTAGAGCGGCCCTACAGCCGCCAGCTTTGAACATTTCCCTGGGGGGGAGGCCCCGAAGCCTGTGGGTTGATACCGGGGGCTTGCATCACGCATTATACAGCTTTGTTGGCGCTTCGTCGAAGAACCATCCAACAGACGCAATCCAATTCACAACCGTTGTGCACGCAGAGGAATTGAACCATGCACAAATACATCATTATGGGGGTACAGGGGTGTGGTAAAGGCACCCAGGCGAAGATGCTTCGGGAAGATTTTGAACTGGTACACATCAGCGTCGGCGACATTTTCCGCTGGAATATCCAGGAGCACACCAAGCTGGCCGCCCGAATCAACCGGATCATCAGCGCGGGCAAGCTCGTGCCCGACGACATTGTGGAGGAAATCATCCGCAAGCGCCTGGAGGACCACGACTGGAATTACGGCTTCATCCTGGACGGCTTCCCCCGCAACGCGCGCCAATCCGAATTCTTCCTCGAAAGCTACGACATCGACGCCGTGATCCATATTGATGTACCCGATAAACTCGTGATGAAACGGGTGCGCTCCCGCCGTCTTTGCAGCCATTGCGGCCTCGACTACAACCTGATCCACCGCCGCCCCGCCGTACCCGACACCTGCGACGTCTGCGGGGGCCGCCTGGAACGCCGCAAAGACGACAACGAACAGGCCCTGCGCGAACGCTTGCGCAACTACCATAACAAGACCGCCCCGGTACTCGATCTCTTCCGCCGCAAAGAACTTGTGCTCAACGTCGACGGCAGCGGCACCGTCGAAGAAGTCCAAAACGAAATCCGCAAACGCATCAGCCTCCCCATCAGCGAATACGTGGAAGCCAGCGCCTGAAGCCCCGGCACAGGATGGCAAATACACGCTCAATAATTTGGGGTGCAGTTCTGATATTACCGCCAAATCGTCATGCCTAAGCAGGGATGACGACTGGCGGGGTCGCGATGCGGCAGGTGTGTTAGCAAACGGGGTGATCGTGCCTGCCCTGGGCGCCCACAGGGGGACGCCCCTACAACACAGCCCCCCGATCGTCATGCCTGCGCAGGCAGGCATCCAGATAAAAACACAAACAGTACACACATACAGAAGAGCAATCGTGTGACATGCGTCCCCCCGACTGCGGAGCGGGCGCAGCAGGTAGCACGGGATAAGGCCGTAGACATTTTTCGTGCCTTTTCGTGCCTTTTCGTGCCTTTTCGTGCCTTTCGTGGTTCGGGATAGAGCGCCCACCGGGCTATCATCTTGCGCCCCTACAAATCCATCGGAAACCATGGGGGCTCCGCGGCGCCGGTCTGGAAAATCTTGCGGTATTCCCGGGGCTCTTTGCCCATGTACCGGCGGAACTGCCGGCTGAAGTGGGAGGCGTCGCAGAAGCCGAGCTCGTGGGCGATTTCCGTCACGCTGGCCTCGGGCAACAACAGCCGCCGCGCCCCCTGCTGGATGCGACGGTACTGGTAGTACTCCATGGGCGGACGACCGGTCGCCTGCTTGAAAAGGCGGCAGACGTATTCCTGGGTCATGTCGAGGCTCCGGGCGACCTCGCGCATGTCGAATTTCCGGTTGCCGTCGATGCATTCCTCCACTTCCCGCAGGACATACACCACTTCCTTGCGCACCATCGCACGCCCTGCCTGCCAGTCCGGGTTCATACGCGTGAAGGCCTGGCTCATACGCACAAGCACTTTCAGAAAAGCAGCCTGGATATACACCAGCGAGGAATCTGGGGCATCCATTTCCTCTTGAATCGCCCGGAGCTCTTCCAGGATTTCCCCCAGCGTCTTCGGGTCACAGCGGAAGGATATGGTCGGGTGTTGCAGGGTCCGGGCGATAGCGGGCTGGAAGAGCATGTGTCCGAGAAACAACGGCACCAGCGCCTCCTGCCGCCACAGCAACTGCAAATCGTCGGCCAGCCACTCGGTGATGTAGTACATGTTTACCTTGCGCAGCCCGGCCAGCTCCCGGAAGCCATGACAGACGCCCGGCGGGATGATCAAAATCGTCCCCGGCCCCACCATCTCCTCTTTCACGTCGTTGTAATGGAGCGCCCCACCGTCAATCATGATGGCAATTTCATAGAAATCGTGATTGTGAGGCACGACCGCCTCATGATCACAATCCACACATTGACGCCGCCAAAACGCCGCTCCCGGCAACAAATCCCCTAAATTTTTATCAGAATTGCGACAATTAAAATGAAACCCTTTCATGGCGACCGGGCGTCGAAGGTGCAATCCCATGAATTCGTTGGTGTACGTGATTTTCGGCGATAGCGGCATGTCAATATTGTTCCAATTCCGTTTTTTTGCATTCTAGCATGAATTGCGCAAAAAGGTGTATATTTCGGGTACAATAGGCATAGTAGTTTTGTTTCATTATATTTCTTACGCAACGGAGGACTAGAAAATGAGTCGACAACGGAAACGTGGTTTCACGCTCATCGAGCTGCTGGTGGTGATCGCCATCATCGGCATCCTGGCGGCGATTCTGCTTCCCGCCCTGGCCCGCGCACGCGAAGCGGCCCGTCGCGCCTCGTGCGCCAACAACCTCAAGCAGTGGGGTTTGGTCTTGAAGATGTATTCCGGCGAAAACCGGGGCGGCATGTTCCCCCCCGGCAACACGACCTTCGCCCACAACGGCTCCTGGGTTTATTCCTGGATGAATGGCATGAAGGGCGATGCCCTCTATCCGGACTACTGGAACGACCCAAGCATCGCCATTTGTCCGTCGGATTCCCGCGCCGACTGGGACCCCTGGGGCATCGGCGGCTTCGGGGTGGAGGATGATTTCACCGGGCAAATCCAAAATCTCGCGCGGCTTGCCTCGGAAACCGGCGTACAAGACTGCCTGAACTTCTACCTCTCCTTCCCCGTCTCCTACTTCTACAACCCCTACGCGGTCCGTACACAGTCCCAGTATATGGATACCGTGTGGACCCGCGCCAACTGGTGGACCACGGAACAGGCTGGCCCGGTGCGCGGCGTTGGTTCCATGGCCGACATCGGCTGCACGGACTTCGGCACCTGGGTATCACTCACGGTGAACATTGACGACATCAGTGGTAGCGTCCTGGAGCAGCACCGTCCCGGCGGCCAGGGTGGCTTCACTGATGACAATGGCGAGCCGCTGCCCAACAGCTACACCCGCCTGCGGGAAGGCGTGGAGCGCTTTTTCATCACCGACATCAACAACCCCGGCGCCGCCGCCACCGCGCAGAGCGAGCTCTTCGTGATGTTCGACACCTGGGCCAACACAGACAACATCGCCATGGACGCCGGCCTCCCGGTGCCCCCGGCCATTGCCTTCTACAACCACGTGCCCGGCGGCTCGAACGTGTTATTCATGGACGGCCACGTCGAATTCGTCCGCTACAACGAGAAGGCCCCGATGCTCTCCGTCGCTCCCGCGCCCAACGCCCTGGCCGACGAGACCAGCTTCGTCACCTTCTTGATGGGCGGCTTTGGTTGATGCCCCAGCCCCGATAAGCCCCTGAATACATCCTGACCGACCACCGGCCGGAAGCGCATCCACCCGACACCGCTTCCGGCCGTTTTGTGTAAGTACCCCTTCGGCCACATCGTATTCCTTTCCTATCCGGCGAACAACCGAGTACAATGTAGCACGTTGCCCGACATTTCCAAGTGCGGGCGCCAGTGAACCTTTTTATCCCAATGGTTTCCAAGGTAACAGAGATTCAGGCAGCCTGAAGAGCGAGACGCCTCCTTGACGGTGTTGAACACAACAGAAG
>SKJD01000290.1 GCA_007116095.1 Candidatus Hydrogenedentota bacterium | reverse complement strand
TCTTCGCCTACGATATGGTGGGCTACAACGACAGCCAGCAGTTTGTGCATCGCGAGGTCTCGGATCAGGAAAAACTCTGGGGCCTGCATCCTTTTGCACTGCAATTGCTCATGGGCATTCGCGCCATTGACATGATGGAGTCGTTGCCCGATGTCGACCCCCGGCGCATCGGAGTCACCGGCGCCTCTGGCGGTGGCACCCAGACCTTTGCGCTTATGGCCGTGGACCCGCGGGTGGCCGTGGCGGCTCCGGTCAACATGATTTCATCCACCATGCAGGGGGGCTGTGTTTGTGAAAATGCGCCGTTGCTGCGGCTGAACAATTCCAACATGGAGGTTGGCGGGATGATGGCCCCCCGCCCGCTGCTGCTGGTCTCCGCTACCGGCGACTGGACCCGTGAGACGCCCCGGGTGGAGTATCCCGCCATCCGTTCCATCTATGACCTCTATGGGGCCGGGGACATGCTGGAACAAGTCCAGGTGGACGCCGGGCATAATTACAACCAGGCCAGCCGTGAAGCGGTGTACCGTTTCTTTGGAAAGCACCTGCTGCCTGAACAGGATTGGTCGGACTTTACGGAGCCGGACTATGAAATGCCGCCCGTGGAGCAGCTTCTACTTTTTCCCAACGGGATGCCCGTGGAATACCCGGACAATGAAGCCGTGGTGCAGCGCTGGATCACGGACCGCGCCTTGATCGTGGACAAGCTGCTGGCGCAAGAGACGACGCCTGCGGCCTGGATGTCCGTACGCGGCGAAGATGTGTCCATGCGACAGGCGTTTCAGGATATCCTGGGGCTGGATTTTCCCCATCCCAACAGCCTGGCCCCTGAGCGTCTGGGCCATGACATGCGGGAGGACCATGTGGTGGAGCGGTGGATACTGCGTCATCCCGATAGCGGCGCCGCCATTCCGGCCTTATTCTACCGTTCGCATGGTGAAGAACTACAAGACCTGGTCTTGCTGGTGCATGGCGATGGCAAAGCCGCGTTGGCTGGCGCCGATGGCGGTCCGGGCGCTGTGGTGCAGGGGTATCTGGATGCTGGGGTGGCGGTATTGTGCATCGATCCGTATCTGGTGGGTGAGCAGCACAGTCCCTTGCAGGCCACCACTCCCGTGCGCGTGGGCGCGTTTCACGACACCTTTCATCCAACCGATACCGCCCGTCAGGTGCAGGACATCGTGACGGCGGCCAGTTTCCTCGAACTGCGGCGGGATATCCGCGGAATCCGCGGCGTGGAAGGTTTTGGAAAAGCTGGGGTCTGGGCGCTGATTGCTGGCGTGCTGGATGACCGTATTCCACGGGCAGTCGCGGACATGCAGCACTTTGCTCATGAAGATGACGCCGCCTGGCTGGCAAACTACTACATCCCCGGTATCCGCGCCTTGGGCGGCCTCAAGGCGCTCAGTAAGATGGCTGCACCCGACAGTCTGTTATTGTACAATGTACCGGAAAATGACGATTATCCCATTGCCGTGCAGTACAGCGACACCTTGGAAGATGACCAGGAACGTCGCGCATTTTTACTACATTAGGAGTGTTATGACCGATTCCGCAACCAAGGATACCCTATTTCACATAACCGATCTGCATTTCTGGAAGGTGCTATTGCAGCCGTGGCGGCTGATGAACAAGCGTTTGCTGGGCAATGCCAATGTCTACCTTCGCCGTCGCCATGACTTTCACATGGACCGGGCCGAGGAGTTTGCCAGACATATGCTGAAAGCCGGTTCGGGAGGCATCTTGTTTGGCGGGGATTTCACCTCGACCGCCACGGACGAAGAGTTTCTGCTGGCCCGGCGATTTGTGGATTTGTTTCTGGAGGCTGAGCGCCCGGTCTATGTAATGCCTGGGAACCACGACGTTTACACCTTTGAGTCCGTACGCAAGCAGCGTTTTGAACGGTATTTTCATGATCTGATCCCCGAAGGCGGCTATCCCTGCCGCATCGATCTGCCGGGCGGAACGCCATTAATTCTGGCGCCGACGGTGACGCCAAATTTCCTCTCTTCGAAAGGACGAATTCGCGCCAAGGAGGTCGAGGCGGTGCGGCAGTTGCTGGCGGACTGTCCCTCAGGGCCGATTCTTGTGGCGGGGCATTATCCGGTCCTGCACCGCACGCACGCATATGACAGCCCGCCATCACGGCGGCTGCGCAAGGCGGAGGCCTTGCATGCGGTGCTGGGGGGCACGGGACAACCGACGCTCTATGTTGCAGGGCATGTTCACCGCTTCAGTTATGTCCAGGACCCAGGCTATCCCAACCTGCGGCATGTGACCACCCCGGCCTTTTTCCTGAAACGTCGCAAAGAGCCGACCCAAGGGGCATTTTCAGAAATCCAGGTGCAGGCGTCGGATTTTGTCGTCTACCAGCATGTCTGCGAGGAAGTCTGGCGTCGGGATTCGGAAAACCCGCGCCACGGCCATTTGACACCGTGACGCGGGGGGTGGTCTTGCGTTAATAAGCCGAATTCAGAGTCCGGTTATATGCCCTGTGCCCGCCACTCTTTCATGAGGGTGATGTTGGCTTCGATCTCCGCGATGGCGTCCTCACGCTCATGGCGACGGAAATTGTTGAGGTAGGCTTCCATGTCACTGTCGTACATGGCCTCGGGTTCCTGAATGGCTCCCCGATCGCCGGTGGCCGCAATCCAGCCGTTCAGGAGACCCCGTAGCTCCGCGAGCTGCACCGCATAGTCCGGATCCTCTGCCAGGTTCGTCAGCTCCCAGGGATCAGCAGCCAGGTCATACAATTCCTCTTCAGGCCGGGTCTCCGCCATGAGCAGTCGCTCATGTAGTTCGCTCAGTTCGCCCCGGGCATGCAGTTCCCGGATGGCCACATAGCAGTCCTTCTTATCCTTGTAGCGGCAGGGTTGCAGGTGGGGGCGTTGCGGATGGAAATTCCGGATGTATTTGAGCTCGCCCTGGCGCACCATACGGACCCGGTCCTCGGTCTCGTCGCAGCGGTCTCTTGCGGAAACCACGTAGTCCCGGGGGGTGAAATCATCGCCGAAAAGCGGACGGCTCTCCAGGTACTCAGGAATCGGTAACCCGGCGAAGGCCAATGAACTGGCGGCCATGTCGATATGCGCCACGAGGTCAGTGCGTCTCTCTCCTGCGCCGATGTATTCGGGGCCCCAGGCGATCATCGGAATGCGTGCGCCTTCATCGTACATAAACTGCTTACCACGGGCATGGCTTACCCCATGGTCGGTGATAAAGAAGACGATGGTGTTCTCCGCCACGCCTTCTTCCTGGAGCATCGCCATGATCTGGCCAATTTCGTCGTCCGTGAAGGTGACCGAGTCCATATAGCCGGCCCAGTCCTGGCGCACCACCGGGTCATCCGGGTAATAGGGCGGTAGGGTGACGTCTTCCGGGGCTACTGGATTCGGCACGTCGGTAACACGCTCCACTTCGCGTTGTCCGTATTTGCCGCCAATGAGTTGGATTTGTGCAAAGAAGGGGGTGTCCGCCGGGCGTTCACGCCAGTCAGGGCCATCGTAGACATTGGCGTCAAACTCGAAATTGTAGTCTGTCTTGCCTGGCCGCACCATCTCGGGACCCTGGCCGTTGGTTACGTAGTAGCCAGCTTCTTTGAAGAGTTCCGGTATCAGTCGTACATGTTCCGGCAGATGGATTTTCAGCTCGCCTCGGCCGCTGCGGTGGTGATGCGCCCCGATGGTGGTTTGGTACATGCCCGTGACCATGGCAGAACGGCTCGGCGAGCAGACCGGGCAGGTGACGTAGGCGTTTTCAAATAGCACGCCTTCGGCGGCCAAGGCATCAACATGCGGTGTCTCCACCGTGGTCCCGCCGTAACAGCCGAAATGGCGGGAGATATCCTCCGCCACGATCCAGAGGATATTCGGACGGTCCGAAGGGGCTGCGTCGGCGCTGTCTTCTTGTGCGTTGGCCGTTGGGAGTTGTCCTTGTAGCATGGCGGCTCCCATACCGGCGCTGATACCGGCCATAAAACGCCGGCGATTAATTCCCTTGGGCATGTTCTCAGTCCTCCCGGTGTTGCTTGGGTTGGGTGTTGATAAGTACGAAAAGCGCTTTATGCGCAGCATACCTTTTCCATGGACATCATGTAAACCCGGCCCTGTTTGTTGAGTATTTCGCAACCGGGGGTGTACCATGGAGCAGGGTGGTTGAGGGGTGTTTTCATCGGCAATTTTGAACAAACCGATTTTCCCTGTATGATGAAGCCACAGTGACTGTACAGGGCGTAATCCAGCGACCGGGATGCGCTGGTGTTTTTTCTCGAAGTAAATTTAATCGCCTAAAACCGACAGAAAGTGCGCTATTCGATGTTGACACATTTAAAATCCCGTAAGATGGACAGCAGCCTGTACCCACTGGGTTATCTGATTTCCCAGCGTGCGTACCAGGAATTTGAAATCAACCGGATTCTGTCGGAGCATCCTCATGTCAATCACAAAGGGCGTCAGGTGCTCATTGCCCGGTTTTTGTCCCGGGAAATGAATACTAAACGGGATTTTACACGACCGGAGACGCGACCGGCCCGGGCTGGCGAAATGCTAGCCATGGGCTTGTTGACCGATATTTTACGCTATGTCATCAGTCTCTATTGTGAGGAATTCTATGGCGGCGTCCTGGAGCGCACGATGATGTGGACGCGGCTGCGGACCGAGTCGCGGGTGGTGGATTTGCCGACAACCACCCTGATTCGTTTATATCCGCCCAAACCTGTTTTAGACAATGATCTCAGCGCCGAAGACTTCCTTGAGCAACGCTGGGGTGGACTGAAACACCGGGAAGTGGCGCTGCGAGAGCTGGTGCTGTTGGCCCTGAGTATGGAAAACCCGGCCCTGAAGCCTTATCGGGAACTTTTTGATGACTCCGAGCTGCGTGAGTCGAGCCCGGCGACTTTACTTCTCGAGCATACGGAACAATATTTTGGCACCCAGCCGCCATTTCCCGAGTATGACCTGCCGTTGATGGAGATGCTGCGGGCGCCGATTCGCCATAGCCCGGACGATATTGAAGGGCAATTGGAGTTTCTCCGCGAGCGGTGGCAGGCCATCCTGCCCGAAGAATTGCTGGAGCGCCTGCATCTGACCCGTGGCGTTTTGCAAGAGGAACGGGTGATGCGCGGCCTGGGACCTGGCCCCCAAGAGGTCCTGGAATTCGGCGGTGGCAGTGCTTCGGACCCGGAGTATGAAGCCTTCACTAAAGACCGGGAATGGATGCCGAATGTCGTCCTGATCGCCAAGACGGTCTATGTCTGGCTGGATCAGCTATCAAAACATTATAAACGGCCAATCCACCGCCTGGATCAGATTCCGGACGAAGAACTGGACCGTCTGGCGGGCTGGGGGTTTACCGGCCTCTGGCTGATCGGCCTGTGGGAGCGCTCGGAAGCCTCTCGTGACATCAAGGCGCGGATGGGCAATCCCGAGGCCGCGGCTTCGGCCTATTCGCTGTATGATTACGTCATCGCGCATGACCTGGGCGGAGAAGCGGCGCTGCAAAACCTCAAACAGCGCGCACAACAACGTGGTATTCGTCTGGCTAGCGATATGGTCCCGAACCACGTCGGCATCTATTCGCGCTGGGTGATCGAACATCCGGACTGGTTTATCCAACTCCGGCATACACCGTTCCCGGGGTATAATTTTACCGGCCCCGATCTCTCTCCGAACGAGCGGGTCAGCATCTACATCGAAGACGGCTACTGGAATCACAGCGATGCGGCGGTGGTCTTTAAGCGCGTGGACCAGTGGAGCGGCGACACGCGCTACATCTACCATGGCAACGATGGCACCAGCATGCCCTGGAATGACACCGCGCAATTGAATTATCTCATCCCCGAGGTGCGCGAAGCGGTCATCCAGACCATCCTACACGTGGCGCGGCAGTTCTCCATCATCCGCTTTGACGCCGCCATGACCCTCGCCAAGAAGCATTTTCAACGCCTTTGGTTCCCGACACCCGGAGATGGCGGCGGCATTCCTTCGCGTGCGGAGCACGGCATGACCCGCGCCGACTTCGACCGGGTATTCCCACAGGAGTTCTGGCGGGATGTGGTGGACCGGATTGCCGCCGAACAGCCGGACACGCTCCTGCTGGCCGAGGCCTTCTGGCTGATGGAAGGCTATTTCGTGCGTACCCTGGGTATGCACCGGGTCTACAACAGCGCCTTCATGAACATGCTGAAGATGGAGGACAACGGCAAGTTCCGACAGACGATCAAGAACGTGTTGGAATTCAGCCCGGCAATCCTGCAACGCTTCGTCAATTTCATGAACAACCCCGATGAGGACACCGCCTTCGCACAATTTGGGGACGGCGACAAGTACTTCGGGGTGTGCATGCTGCTCTCGACGATGCCCGGTCTGCCGATGTTCGGCCATGGCCAGATTGAGGGCTACCATGAGAAGTACGGCATGGAATACCGCCGCGCCTACTACGATGAAACGCCCAACGATGGGCTCATCGCCCGGCACGAAAAAGAAATCTTTCCGCTCTTGCAGCGGCGTTGGCTCTTCAGCGGCGCCCGGCAGTTTGCACTCTATGATTTTGTCACCCCGGAAGGCTGGGTAGACGAAAATGTAATCGCGTACAGCAATTGCTTTGGAGCCGAGCGGGTGATTGTGCTGTACAACAATACCTTTGGCGCCACCCGAGGCGTGGTTCATACCTCCACCGCCATCAACGTCGGCACTGCGGATGACAAGCAGCTGCAACGGCGTACTCTGGGCGAGGCCTTGGGGCTGAATACTGCGGACAATTGCTACTACATCGTCCGTGACCTGCACAGCGGCCTGGAATACCTGCACCATGCGGGGAGCCTGCTGGAGGAGGGACTGCATACGGAGCTGCACGCTTACCAATACCATGTTTTTGCTGACTGGCGGGAAGTCTTTGATACGGATCTTACCTGGGGCAAGCTGCATAGTAAACTCGGCGGCGCCGGGGTTCCCAGTGTGCAGGAGTCCTATCAGGAGCTGCATCTGGCCCCGATTCTGGAACCATTACGCGGTTTCATCAACGGCGCCATGTTGCAGATGCTGGCCGATCATGACGGCGACGCCATGGCGCAGAAGCCTTTTCAAGCCGCTTTTTCTGAGTATTTGAACGCTATTCGACAGAAAACGCTGGGGGATGCGGCGGTAGATTCGATAGTTGCGCGGACTCTAGAGGGGTTGGAGCCACTCTTCGAATTTCCGGAGTACCTGGCCAGCCTGAAGCTGGATGATGTTGTTCTGGATTACATCCGCGAGGGCCTGGCAGCGCAGGCAGCAACAGCGTCCGAGTTGGATGAGGAAGGCGAAGACAAAGCGGAGGCGGACTTGGAGCTCGCTCGGGAGCAAGCTGCCCGGGAGAGCCACGACGCGATGGAGGTCTTTGAGCCAACAGAGAAACGTCCGGATCTGGCGAAGGCGGAAGCCGAAGCGAAGGCTACTGTAGTCCCGACTTTTCTGCAAAAGCAAGCGTCGTTGGACCTGGTGCAGTGGCGTGTCCCCCTGGTATGGGGTCTGCTGCGACACATGGGCGCGCTGGTGGAGCCGCCGACCCGCCGGAAGGGCGTGGAACCGGACGTAGAGCCGACGTTAAAGTCTTTCTGCACAGACCTGACCAGCGCCGCCTGGATGCGCGAATGGTTTCTTGTTAAGCCCATTACCGCTGCCTACCTGCAACTGGATGAAGACGCCTGGGCCGCAGCGAGCGACGCCCGGCTGGTGCGCATCTGCACCGGTCACATGCCGCATTTGCTGGCGCTGGAAGACGAAGTCTGGGGACCGATACTGGACCACCTTTTCTGGGATGCCGATGTACAACATTACTTGCTGGTAAATGTCTACCAGGGGCGGCGCTATGTGAACAAGGAACGCCTGGATCACATGCTCTTTATGCTCTTCCTCTGCGCGACGTTGGCCTTGTACAAGCACCCGGACAGCGCGGCGGACCGCCTGCTGGCCTGTCACGAAAACCTTCTCGCCATCCAGGAAACGGCTGAAGCAGTCGGGTATGACCTGGAAAATCTCCTGGGTTGCTTGAAATAGCGTTGTTTTTTTAGGGCGCCGTTCTGGTATTGCCGCTTAAGTCGATTCGTTATGTGGAGTAGCGCACTTTAGTTCGCCCTTCGTGCAAAGCACGAAGGCGGTCCGGCACAATCACCCGGCTTGCCAACACGTCTACCGTCACGCGGCTTCATCCCCGTCATGCCTTCGCAGGCATGACGGGGTGGGCTATACGTCCGTGTTTTCCGAGTGTTCCGTGGTAGATTTTGTTGCGTTGGGTGGGCGCCCTGAATCTGCGTTTATCTGCGCCATCTGCGGATAAAATCAGCTATACCCGGCGTACCCGCCTACATACCTTACCCGCGCTACAAGCTACGACCGCTCCGCGGTCAAAATCTGGATGCCTGCCTTGCAGGCATGACGCTTGGCGGATTCTTTTTCGGTTATACCAAAACCACACCTTTTTTTCGTGCCTGCGTGTAACTGGAACAAAGGCGGGCGTATTTTCGCCGGTGGACAGGATGTTGTTTTCAAGTAGTGCCACTGTAGCCACTATAACCACAACGTCCACCAGGCGAGAAGAAAATTCCGCCACGCCGGATGCTGTCACTATTTCTCGATGATCAGTTCGTCCTTGAGTTTGCCGTCCTGATCGTAGGCGCGGTAGAGGAGGCGGTCGCCCTGGACCTGGATGTCGAGTACCTGGAAGGTCGGGGTGTTCATAAAGCCGACTTCGGTGTAATCGTGATCACCCTGATCGTAAAACTTCGAACCGGCTACAGAAACGATGTAAATGGTACCCTCGTCTGGGGTGTCCATCGCTTCGCCCCCCTTCATGGGATAGGTGCGCAGGTAAGCATGGTCATGCCCCTGCAACGCCATGTCGACATGGTACTTGTCGAAGAGTTCGCCCCAGAGGGTGCGGACATCGGGGTTGTCCCGGTTTGCTGAGGAAGAGTAGGCCGGGTGATGGTAGACCACGAATTTCCAGGTGGCGTCGGTTTGGGTCAGTTGTGCCTCCAGCCATTCGGTCTGCGTTTCGGCAGGCAAATTCGAGTCCAGCACCACGAAAAGGGCGTTGCTGTATTCAAAGCTGTAGGCCTTGCCGCGCTCCAATCCCTCGGGGCCATTGTCGGGCAGTGTAAACATCCGCAAATACAACCAAGGATCGCCGCCCTGGTACTCGTGGTTCCCCGCTGCCGGGATGAGCGGCTTGCGATCAAAGACGCCGTGTGCGCTTTGGAAGAATCGGTCCCACTCATGACGCTCGTTGCCCCGGTTCACCAGGTCCCCAGCGAGCACATAGAACGCAGCGTCCGGTCGTTCGCGGTGAGCGCGTTGCACCAGCGACTCCCAACGCTCCAGCCCATTCTGTACATCGCCCATGTAGACGAAGCTGAAGGGCGCCTCGCCGTCTGGCGCGGTTCGGAATGACGCCAGGTGGGTGAAGTCCTGCTCCGAGGCGTTGCCGACCGCGTAGACATACTC
>SKJD01000358.1 GCA_007116095.1 Candidatus Hydrogenedentota bacterium | reverse complement strand
GCCCGTGACCGATCCGGAGACGATTTTGCGGATGCAGCAGTCGGTGCGGAACATCTATGTCCATGACAGCGTCCGCGATTACCTGCTTCGGCTGGTCCACCGCACCCGCGATTCCGTGCACCTGACCCTGGGCGCCAGCCCGCGGGCCTCCATGATGCTCTTCCGGGCGGCGCAATCGGTCGCGGCGGTGCAGGGACGCAACTTTGTGATGCCGGACGACATAAAACAGTTGGCGTTTCCAGTGTTGGCTCACCGTCTGATGCTCAATCCGGAGAGCCGTCTGCGCCGGGTAACCGTCGAACAGCTTCTTCGTGATATAATAAAGGAGGTACCGGCGCCATCCGGGGCCCAGGAATGGAAGGGGCCCGCCCGTAAAAGTGCTTCGGCGGCGTCATCCATGCAGCCTGAACTATAACGGGTTTGCAATTCAGCAATAATTTTTCTATCATACTATGGGTTGAATGCGGGGAAAAGCTCATGAGCTTATTTGGTATTAAGAATGGCTTGAAGCAATATCTTCCCGGACATCAGCAGCAGGCGAATGGAAAGGATCAGATGCAGCGCTTCGACAAAACCAATCAACTGGCCGACAACGAAGAACTCTTCGAGCTTACCCATGTCGGTCCTTATGAGATCGTGGCGCCGATTGGTAGCGGCGGTATGGGAACGGTTTACAAGGCCATTGACCGCGCCAATGACCGCACGATCGCCATCAAAGTACTGGATCGCCGGTATGACCTCGACTGGAAACGACGCAAACGGGACTATCTCGGCCGGGAAATCCTCATCGCCGCGTCGTTGAATCACCCCTGCATTATCAAGATGCATAAAGATATTATCATCCAGGAAGATGTCAACGGCCACAAACGGCGCTGTCTGCTGATGGAATACATCGACGGTCACGACCTGAAAAAGCACATCACCGACCGCGATCTGACCCTAAAGCAGATGATTGATCTGAGCATCAAGCTTTGTGAAGGGCTGGACTTTCTGCACCAACACGGCATCGTCCACCGTGACGTGAAGCCCTCGAACTTCCTCTTTTCCCGGGACGGCTCCACGGTGAAGATTGTGGACTTCGGGCTCTCCAAGTCCAATGCCAGTTGGCGTACCCGCTGGATGATGAAAGAAAGCGGCGGCACCCGGCTGTACATGTCCCCGGAACAGCTACGCAAGCGTAGTCTGGATCAGCGCTCCGACATTTTCTCTTTCGGTATCACGCTTTACGAACTCTTCGCTGGCCAGCACCCCTGTGAAGGCCCGGACACGAAGAATATTGTGCGGCAGATTCTGAGTTCCAATTATAAATTCAAGCCGCCTTCTGCCCATAATTCGGAAGTCGTACCCATACTCGACAAAATCATACTGAAGGCTTTGCGGCGTAAACTCGAGCGGCGTTACCAGTCATGCACTGAAATGTTGCTGGACCTTTCCCGCCTCGGTGGCTCGCGCATATAATTCAGGACAGACCGTTGTGTCAACCCTGCCGCGGCCCACGCAGTTTGGGTAGTACTGATTCGGCTGAAAACGGTAAGTTTCGGCTTGCTAATCACATCGCCAGGCACTAAAAGCGAATAACTCAATCCGTTGGACCCCGAAGACCATGTCAAAATTTTACTTCACCAACAAGAAAAAGAAACAGGACCCCAGCCTTACGAAGATCATCGTTGTCTTGGTGTGTATCTTCGGGGCGATTGTTTTGGCCATGCAACTCCCATTCCGTTTTGGTGGCGGGTTACCTCGGCTGGGTGGTGATCGCGAGGCCATGGCGATGGACCGCATCGAGGCCGCACGCACCCACTTCGAGGCCGGAGATATGGACGCCGCCGCCGCCGAGCTGCGCCCCCTGATTGGCCGGATCGAGGATCCCGTCCTGGGGCCGGAGGCCTACCTGTTGCTGGCGGAGATTGATCTCGAGAACGAGGACACCGGAGCCGCCTTACAGGGGCTGGAAAGCGCCTTGACGCGCTTTGCGCGCAGCCCGGCCTACCCGGAAATCATGGCGACGTACGCCAAGCTGCTGGAGCGTGTAGGACGCACGGACGAAGCCTTGCAGAAGTACGCGCAGCTACGGGACCAGGCCCCGCCGGAGATGGGCGTGACGGCCTTGGTCGGCCTGGGGCGCCAGGCGGAACGGGATGGTAATCTCATCGAAGCCCGGGAGATGTATCGGCAGGCGATGATGAATGCCCCCTGGGGTAGCCAGCGTTGGAGCGAAGCCGCCGACGCCTTTGGCGAACTCAATGTGGAACTAATCTTCGCCAGTACGGAAACGCCGGAGAGCCGGGTCTATAACATCGAGAGCGGCGACACCCTCACCAGTATCGGTATCAAACTGAACACCACCCAGGGCCTGTTGATACGCGCCAACAGCATCGACGACCCCGCACGCATTCGCCCGAATCAGCGGTTGAAGTATACCCCCAAGGATTTCCGAATTGTCATTGAGCGTTCGACCTTACGCCTTTTCCTGCTGGACAAAGACGGCCTCTTCAAACGCTATCATGTGGGGTTGGGCATGCCGGGCTATGATACGGCCCTGGGCATCTATACCATTGGGAACAAGGAAGTTGACCCGACCTGGCACAAGCCTGGTTCCGAGCCGATCCCCCCGGGACATCCCGAAAACGAGCTGGGCGCCCGTTGGATGCCGCTGGTGCCGGCGGAAGAAGGTTTGCCCACGGATTTGGGAATTCATGGTACCATTGCTCCGGAGACCATCGGCCAATATGCCTCACGGGGTTGCCCACGCCTGCTCAATGAACAGGTGGAAGAGCTGTATGATCTGGTGGTCCGCTCCACTCCGGTGGAAATCGTTGAAAGCGTGGACCCGGTCTTGCTGGGGTTGGTCAACCCGCCGGCAGGCGTGCAGCAGACGGCTTCGGCCATGTAGTAACCGCCTCACGAGCAATACGTAATAACAACGCATTTCAGCCAGGTAGTTGGAGGTTGAAATGCGTTTTTTGCCTGAGCGCAACACAACATGCATGAGGTGGTGGTTTTTGTATTCCGATCCTGTGGCGATTATCGCGGATTTCCTGGAGGCGCAATTTCAGATTGGCCTGGATCGCGAAGCGGCGGTTTTCGTGCCGCTGCTGGAGCATGGGGTATACCTGCGCCTGGTGGAGATTGTGTTACAGGAAATGAGGCAAGTCCAGGATGACGCCTCGCAAGCAGATGTACTGCTGCTGGACGCCTGGACCCTGAAGCATTTACGCCGGGAACAGGTTCCCCTGCCCGACGCCGGCTATGTGGGCTGTCTACCGCCGCAAGCGGAGAAGCCGGAAAGTTGCACCCAGGATGGTTGTGGACCCGATGGCCAGGAAGTCTTTCAGACCGTGAGCGGACGTCCGATTCAGCAGGTTCAAAAGACCCTGTCGCCCACGATGCGAATGTTGCTGATCTTGTCCAGGCCCTACAGCCTGTTGCTGATTGGGGAGGTGATGGACAGACTGGAGTCGATGCCGGTCGAATGTACTTTTCATGGCGCCTGGACTGCTGAGCGTTCGGCGGTATTGCAGGTGGCCCGGGCGTTACCCGAACTGAAATCTCCCGTAGCCTGGACCGCAGACCGCGCACCGCTAATTGTGGATTCCGCTCCAGCTACATCGTCTACCCGGTTGCCGCTCCGTTTGATGCAGGTACAAGCCACGGCCCAACTCCAGCGGCAACATGCCATCGCGAATGAAAATGCCGATATCTTCTATGTGCTAAACGCGCTTTACACCATCTCGCCCTACGACAAGGTCCATGATGTCCTGTTCAAATTCGTACAGCAGGTGGCCAAGGTGGTGGTGGCGGACCGCTGTTCGGTGGTGCAGATAACCCCGCCGGAAACTTCGGAAGGCGCTGGTGATGTGCCGCCGGAGGCCTATGTGTTGGCCTCGCATGAAGACATTTATTGCGACAGCTTGCCCCTGGAGCTGGCAAAGTATCCCGAACTGCGCCAGGCCCTGCGTCAGCAGAAGCGGGTATGTCTCAATCCCGTGCCGGAGTACGGGATTTTCGCGGAACAGACCCACGGCGCCGCCTATGCGCCGTTCACTGCGATGCTTGTGCTGCCGATGCTGCTGGAGGATGCCGATACTGGCAACCTCTTCCTGCGGGTAGCCCGACGACATGGCGCCTTTGAAGCGCGGGAGATACGCTTTCTGGAGGTGCTGGCCGTGGCTGCGGGAAATGCCCTGGCCCACGCACAGCTCTTCCGCAGCATGCAGCAGACCAACCTGCATTTGGAGCATTTGTCACGCACCGACGGCCTGACGAGGCTTTACAACTACCGTTATCTTCTGGAGCATTTCGAGGAGGAATTGCAGCGGGCGCAGCGATACCGCCTGCCCCTGTCGTTTTTACTCTTCGATATTGACGATTTTAAGCAGTTCAACGATCGCTTCGGTCATCTCTTTGGTGACGAAGTACTGCGGGAGTTGGCGCGGCGCATGCGGCAGGCCATCCGGAACAGCGATTGTATTGCGCGTTATGGTGGGGAGGAATTTGCTATCATATTGCCCCATACCCATGTGGCGGGGGCCATGAAGCAGGCAGAGCGCTTGCGACGACAGGTGACGGATACGCCGTTTCGGATACACGGAGAATCCTTCACCATCAGCATCAGTATCGGCGTAAGCGGCGCGCCACAAGGGGCGGCGACTTCCTGTGCAGCCATCATTGAACAGGCGGACGAAGCCTTGTACAAGGCCAAATCGGCAGGTAAAAACCGGGTCTGTGGGCCCAGGAGTATTGAATCATCGTGAGGACTCAGAACGAATTAACAACGCGCTTTTCCCGCGCCTTTCACACCCATCGGCACATCGGCTGGATAACGGCTACGCTGGCCCTGACGCTGCTGGTGATGGCAACCGGTTGCAACACGGGCAACCCCTTCATGCGGATGCAGCCGAACTATGCGGCCCTGCCAGTAGAAGAACTCCGCGCCATGGCCAACCAGATTGAGCAGGCCGTCGCTCAGGGTGACCGGGACGCCGTCTTTCCGGATCAAGGGGCTGTCACCGTCGATACTACCCAGTTGCGGCAGGCCATTCGGACCCGGGCGGCCCGGGCGGAGCTGTTGCACGAGTTGCTGGCGGCGGGGTACCTGAAAGAAGAGAAGAGCGGTCTTGTGGGCATTGAGCGCAACCGCGCCTACACCCAGGCCACCACGCGCCGCGAACGGGACCGCCATGCCATGGTCGTGATGGGGGAAAACCGGGACCGATGGACGCTCTACGAGGGTATCGTCAAGGAGAACAACTACGCATCCCGGAATCTCTCGGCAATCCAGGCGATCTTCCACGAAGCGCGCCTTGCCCATCTGCCGTCCAACGCTATCTATGATGCGCTGGACCCGGCCATGCTGCCCTGATGGGTATGGACGTCGGTTGTCGGTCCCGTATCAGGTGATCTCGTGGACCTTGGCCAGGACCTCGGCGGCGTGGCCCCGGGGCTTTACTTTGGGCCAGACCTGCGCAATCTTGCCGTTGGGATCGATGAGGAAGGTGGCGCGCTGGATGCCCATGTATTTCTTGCCGAATAGGCTTTTCTGGGTCCAGACGCCATAGGCTGTCGCCACTTCGTGGTCGCTGTCGCAGAGGAGCCGGAAGCCCAGGCCATGCTTGTCGATGAATTTGCAGTGTGACTGGGCGTTGTCCGGGCTAACCCCGAAGACCAGCGCGCCGGCTGCCTCGAAGTCGGGCAGCGCATCACGGAATTCCTTGGCCTCGATTGTGCATCCGGGGGTGCTGTCTTTCGGATAAAAATACAGTACGACCGCCTTGCCGGCGCAGTCTTTCAGGTTGGCCCTATTGCCATCCTGATCGGAAACGCTGAAATCGGGCGCTGCATCGCCGACGGCGGGCAGGGCTTCGTTGGTGGTTGCCATGGTGTCTTGCATTCCTTTGGGGTTGGGTTCTTGGGGGCTTTACGGCTTATAGAACATGGCCGGGACGTGGAATAATCCGTTGGACTGCATTTTTGTCTAAACAATGTCTAGTTTGGCCGAGGCTCAGGGTTGTGCGCGGGCCTCGGCAAGCGGCGCCAGGAGTTTGCGTATCTTGCCTGCGCTCGGGAGCGTTTCTTCCGGGGCGTTGCAAGCGGCGTCTATCCAGTCCAGCACGGCCATCAGCACCGGCTTGCGCCAATACTGCACTGGTCGCGACAGCTCGTCGCGCAGATACTGTACATCGCAGAGCAAGCGCTGCCGCACAATCCCGTTGGCAGGGGAGATATCAGCCTCTTCCACCAGGCTTTCGATGAGATGCGGCAAGGCGTCCAGTTCTCCTTCCCTGGGCTCCGGTTTGGCGGGAAAGAGCAGGTTAAACTGGTAGTGGTTCTCCACCAGATCAATACCTGTCGGTCGGATACGCACCGAGGAAAAGAGCGGTGGGCGGTAGCCGATCATCAGCTCGATCAGCCCCCTGTCGCCGAGGTAATGCGCCGCCGGGGCCAGGTCCTTTGCCGTGATGTCCATTTTGAAGAAATCTTCCGGCTCCAGCATGTTCAGCGGGTCGTTCAGGTATTCCTGGTAAAGCCGCTGCAAGACCTGACGGCGGATGGCTTTCAGGTGCAGCTTATGCATCTTGCCACCCCTGCATCAGTTCCAGGATATTGCCTTCGGGGTCCCGAAAAAAACAGACCTGCAAGCCCGGGCAATGTTGATCACAGGGGATAATCGCATCCACGTCGATTCCGGTCGCCAGCAGGCTGTTGCGCCGCGCTTCGATATCGTCCACTTCGAAGGCGAGGTGCTTGAAGCCGACACGCTGTTCGCCGTCCGATCCACCGGCCTGAGGGCTTTCTGCCTGAAACAGCTCCAGACAACACGCGCCCAGACGCAACATGAGAAATTCTTGCGGTGTGTCCGGGTTAAAGACCCGCGCACGGCGAAATCCGAAATGCTGTGTATAGAACGCTTCCTGCGCGTATAGGTCTTTGCAATTAAAGGCGATATGATGAATGGCGTTCATGGGCGTATCCTGAAGGTTGGCCAAGCGGCCTGGCTGTATGCATAATGATCCGGTTACATATAGGATGCCCGCACAGCGCGGCGTCTCCGGCCTTGAGCCTACGGGATTTCGCGGCCGGGTTCAAGTTCCCGATCGGCAGTCTGGCAGGGCATGTGCGTTGTTTTGCGCATTCTACACCATTCTTTTTATACTGTAGGGCCATCTTGCAGGGCAAGCGAGGTCGCTTTCCCGCAGCGGATGGCGGTGATGTAAAAGGAAATTCGGTAATCAGCTACCTCAGAACCCCATAGGAATGGGAGGAGTACCCCCACATGGCAGAGCGTGTGCACATTTTCGATACGACTTTGCGTGATGGCGAGCAATCGCCGGGCGCCAGCATGGATCAGCATGAAAAATTACAGATTGCCATCCAACTGGAACGCCTCGGGGTGGACGTGATCGAAGCCGGTTTCCCCATTGCTTCCAGGCAGGAGTTTGAAGGCGTCCATACCATCGCCCGGGAAATCCGCGGCTGCCGTATTGCGGCCCTGGCCCGCTCGCGCAAAGACGACATAGAACGCGCCGGCGCAGCGCTGGAACCCGCGGCGGACCCGGTACTGCATACCTTTATCGCCACCTCCGACATCCACCTGGAGCACAAGCTGCGAATGTCCCGGGAACAAGTGCTTGATGCCGCGGGCGAAGCCGTACGCCTGGCCAAGAGCCTGACAGGCCGTGTGGAGTTTTCCGCGGAAGACGCCACCCGCTCGGACTGGGACTATCTCGTACAGATTTCCAAGGTGGCTATTGAAGCCGGTGCGGACGTCATCAATCTACCCGACACCGTGGGTTACACGACCCCGGATGAAATCCGGGGGATGTTCCAGCATGTAATCGCCAATACCCCCGGGGCTGACCAGGTCGTGTTTTCCTGTCACAACCACAATGATCTGGGGTTGGCGGTGGCCAACGCCCTGGCGGCAGTCGCAGGCGGCGCCCGGCAGATCGAGTGCACCGTGAACGGCATCGGCGAGCGCGCCGGAAACACCTCGCTGGAAGAAGTGGTGATGGCGATACACACCCGCAGTGAGATTTATCCCTACGAATGCAATATCAATACCAGGGAAATCGTACCGTCCAGCACCTTGCTGAGCAAGGTCACCGGGCTGGCCATCCCGTACAACAAACCGGTGGTCGGTCGGAACGCCTTCGCGCATGAGGCCGGCATCCATCAGCACGGGGTAATTGCCAACGCCCTGACCTACGAGATCATGACCCCGGAATCCGTCGGTCGCAACCGCGGCGAGCTGGTGCTGGGCAAGCACTCGGGCAAGCATGGTCTCCAGACCCGCGCCCAGGAGCTGGGCTACAAGCTGAGCGAAGACGAGCTGCGGCAATTGTATGACAAGTTCATTGACCTGGCCGACAAGAAAAAGGAAGTCTTCGAGGATGACCTGCGGATGCTGATTGTGTCCCTGCATAATCAGACCTTCGAGATTTACCATATGCTTCAGGTACATACCTCCGGACACGACCCGGCCATGGCGATGGTCGAACTGAAGCGCGGCGACGACAAGCTGGTTGATACTTCCATTGGTGATGGGCCCGTACACGCCGCTTTCATGGCCGTGGACCGCATCGTGGGCATTTCCGGCAAGCTGGAGCACTTCGAGGTACGCGCCACCACCCCCGGCAAAGACGCCCTCGGCGAGGCCTATGTCACGGTCTCTTTTGAAGGCAAGTCCTTCAAAGGGAACGGCGCCAGCACCGATATCATCGAAGCGGCCGTGCAGGCCTATGTCAATGCCGTCAACAAATATGTCGCGTTGAAGCAAGAGTTCAATGGCTCCCCCGAGGCGCTGACCGACGAACGCGTGCCGTGATAATGGCGCGATAGACAAGCACCCGGCGTGGATTCTGGTCGATGGACCGGGATTCGCGCCGTTTTATTTGGGGAACCCGGTTTGTAACCTGTCTTGTGATGTCAAGGTCTCTTCATAGTGCGTTGTTTATTACAGCATCGACCATGAAGGAGGACCCCCGTGTCGGATAAAGAACAATACAAGCAATTGTTGGAAGCGAAGCTGGAAGAATGGAAGGCGGACCTGGACAAGTACCGGGCGCAGGCCAAGGGCGCCAGTGCTGGTGCGCAGCTCAAGATGAATGAGCAGGTGTCCACGCTGGAGAAGAAGCTGGAGGCGGGCAGGGCAAAGCTGGCGAAGCTCTCTGATAACAGTGGCGATGCCTGGGAGTCCTTGAAGAGCGACCTGGACAAGACCTGGAACGATCTGAGGTCTGCGTTTTCGGATGCAGCGGATCGTTTTAAGGAATAGGCTGCGTCGTGTCGTAGCCCAATACGATGTTGATGACTGCCTGTAGGTCGGTGGCGGAGACCCCGCCTCCGCCATCGACATCAGCGTCGTAGGAGATGTCGTAACCCAGTATGGCGTTGACAATAAGCTGGATATCTACCGCATCCACGCTGCCATCGCCATTCACATCGCCGTCGCTGAGCGGGATTTCGTAGTAGCTGCGTTGATCGGTCTCGACCTCCACGGCTGTGAGACGGTAGGGAATATAGCCCGGCGCTTCCACCACGAGATCATGTATACCTTCGTCCAGCAAGCGGTGGAAGTAGCCACTTTCGGGGTGGCTGTACACCG
>SKJD01000260.1 GCA_007116095.1 Candidatus Hydrogenedentota bacterium | reverse complement strand
GGTAAATTCCAGATCGCCGAAGCGATACCCAGGTAGCCCCACCAGGCCGCCGTGGAAATTCGGGTCCGCATGGCGCAGTTGCCCATCCTCCGCCGACCACTGCCCGCCATGGATAATCCAGCCTTCATAGCCCGCTTCAAAATGCCAGGTATGGTTAAAGGGCTCCGCATCGTCGACCTCGGCGTGGGCATTGCCTAGACCCGATACACACAGGGTTAACCCCAAAATCAACAACAGCAGCATTCCAACGGCGTTTTGCATAACGCTATACTCCTTTACAGATCATTTTGTATTCCAGGCCATCAAAAATTTCCGGCGCCCCAAGCCATCTTCCATGGCACCATGACCGGCCATGCCAAGCCATATCACATGCCGAGTGTTCGCAACTATTCACGGACATTGTTTAACCGCGAATGCACGCCAATGCAAGGTACGAAATTTTGGATCATTTTCAATGTTGTTAAGTAAAAAGTAGACATAGTGTTCTCTATTCCATGCGCAATACAAATTATTCAACAGGATGCAATTATTCGCGTTCATTAGCGTCCATTCGTAGTTCGTAAACTCGGGGTCGGATCTCCGAGTACTTAAGGCCCCATTTCGTGTCGTTCGTGCCTTTCGTGGTTCATAACAACAATCCGCCCGTGTCGCAGCCCGCATCCCTACCCCAGAAAATACAATTCCACGCCGTCGGCCGGAAGTGCGATTTCCCATGTGCCGGGGCCATGGGCGGGTATGGCAGTATCCGTGAGCGCCTGGCGCAGGGGCGCTTCGGCGCGGATGTCGGTAACGGTCAGCATCCCCTTTACCGGCTGCGCTGATCGGTTTTCCAGGATGAGGGCATGGCGTTCGCCAGCTTGCAGAATATCCACGCGTACCGGCGTCGATAGTCCATGGGTGAACTGGGCACGCAAGCGGTCGTCCAGGTGCTCGAAAATCGCTGTCAGCAGGGCTTGCGCCGCCGGGTCCTGGTAAGCGGCGACACTTAGCAAGGTCCCCGCCAATAACGTTTGGCCCTGGCCATAGGCATGGCGACAGATTGCGGGTTGATCATCCTGAAAATAAGCCAGTGGCACAGCACCTTGCAGTTGCAAGGGCGTCTCCATGAGATAGCCGCGGCATTGGTGACCGGCCTCCAAGTCGCCCAGCATTTCACCCAGGGTGATGAGCGGCCCGTTGCCGGTCAGGTCCACGCCCTGCTCGCCGGCATAGAGGTTGATGGCCGAGGCATGCGGCGTGCCCATGCCCTCGCGGGCGCCAAAGACCGCGTCCAACCCATAACCCGGCACCGATTCACTGTGCAGCGAATCTTCCAACTTGAGATTGCCAAAGAAGGCCTCGCCGATGAGCGTGCCCCCATTTTCCACCCAATTGCGCAGGCCAGTGGCGGTCGTCATATCCAGGACATAGGGGAAGGGATAGATCAGGTGCGTAAGGTCGTCGATATTCCCGGCCTGCACCGCTTCCGGATGCACAAAGCGCACGCGATAGTTCGCTTCGTAGAGCGTTTTGTAGACGCCCCGAAGCGCAGCGTCGTGCATTTCGAAAGAACCCTGGGCGCACCAGGCGAAGATGTGGTTGGCGGGGTTGTAAAGGATACCGACTTCCGGCCCCGTGGGCTGCGCCACAAGGAGAAAGTCCTTGTGCGCCTGGAGCATGCGGTTGATATCGGCAAAGTCTGCATGCCAGGGTGTTGGCGTCCCGTCGGGATGCGTCATGCCCCAGGCGGGGGATTCCAGTCCCAGTAATTCCGGGCGGTACTGCCAGAAGACAAAGCCTTTGATGTGGTGTGCGAGCGGGATATAGATGTGGCGCTTGCAGTCTTCCAGGGAAAGCGGACGGGGCCGGGAAAGGCTGGTGCCAGGGAGCGCGTGGATTTCCGCGTTGATGGCGGGCTTACCCCCACCGGCCGACGCGAGGAGGTCCGCGGCGAAGGGATCACTGCCCAGGCTGTTGCCGACCCAGTCGCTGTGCTCGGCCAGGGCCCATTCGTCGGTACAGCAGGTGACCGGGTTAAAAATGGGCATCGGAACGGTGTGGCACATAACCACATGGTTCGCGTCGATCTCTTTAACCAATGCCGCCCGTTCCTGTTGCTCCCGGGTGATGACTTCGGTCTGGAAAAGCCGCCAGTCGATCATGTCACCGAAGGTGCTGGGCTGCCGGGGCACTTCCACCGCCTCAAAATCGGCGTAAATCCGACCCCAGCGCTGGTTCAGCATGCCGATGACGCCATAGCGATCTTCGAGCCATTGCTTGAACGCCGTCACGCAATGGGGACAGTAGCATAGCAGGGTGTCGCTGCGCGCCTCGCGCAATACACCACCGTTGAGTTCCGGTTCGTTCCATGTGTCCCAGACATAAAGCGCCGGATGCTCCTTAAAGTGCGCGACGGCGGCCCGCAGAAAGGCGAAGCGATGCTCATGGGCGGTCGGGTGATTCAGGCACGGCCCCGGCGCACCGCCGATTTGCCGGCAAGCGGTCACCATTGGCCCCACACGCTGTCCG
>SKJD01000315.1 GCA_007116095.1 Candidatus Hydrogenedentota bacterium | reverse complement strand
GGTGGTGAAGAAGGGATCGAAAATCCGGCTGGCGGTTTCGGCATCCATCCCGCATCCGGTGTCGGATATCTCGAAGTGTACGTAGTGGCCCGGACTCAGCTCACTGATCAGGTTCGTATTCATGAGGTATTCTTCGTCACACCAGGTGGCGCCGGTGGTGATGGAGATCACCCCGCTACGATCGCCGATGGCGTCCGAGGCATTGATTAACAGGTTCATAATGACCTGGCGGATGTGGCTGGGGTCGCCCAGGATAGGTGGCTGGTTTTCCTCCGTATGCACGTTCAGAATGGCCTTTTTCGAGATCGAAATCTTCAGCAGGTGCAGCATCTCGTCGAAAAGGTCCTTCAGGAAAATGGGCTCCGACCGGTAGGTCGATTTTCCGGCATAGGTCATCATCTGACGGCAGAGTTCGGCGGCCCGCTTGGCGGCTGTTTCGATATCGGCAATGCTTTTCCGGGCCGGGGCCATGGGCGCCAGCTCGCCCAGCGCGAGTTCGGCGTGGCCCATAATCGCCATCAGAATGTTGTTGAAGTCGTGGGCGATGCCGCCCGAGAGCACGCCCAGGCTTTCCAGTTTTTGACTTTGCAACAACTGCCGTTCCAGTTGCAGGCGTTCTTCCTCCGCCGCTCTGCGTGCGGTAATGTCGCGGACATAGAACATCGCCCCACGCTTGCCCTGGTAGGTAATCGGCACCGCGGAAACTTCGACGCAGACCTCACTCCCATCCAGGCGTAGGAATATTTCTTCCGTCATTTCCACGGGACGGCTTTCTTCATTAAGCAGCCCAATACGATCCGTGATGAGATCCTGGTGTTCCGGGTGTACCCGATCCGGCACGGGGCTCCCCAATATTTCCGAGGCGTCCTTCACGCCGAAAAGTTTCAGGGCCGCCTGGTTCAGGTAGGCGAAGCGCTGTTCCGTCTGCAAGAAAACGGCGTCGGGCGAGCCCTCCACGAAGGAGCGGAAATATTGCTCCTGTTCCCGGCGCGCCTGTTCCGCCCGTATCCGGTCCGTGATGTCCGTGGCGATGAAGCCAATCATGGTCTCTTCTGCCTCAAGCGTGGCGAGGCTAATGGGAAAGAAACAGGCTTCGTATTGGGTTTCACCCTGTTCCGATTGCAGCAGATAGGTTTCCTTAAAGGCTTTCCGCACCCTATAGGCCTGTTCCAGATTTGCCTGTAGCAACTGTTTGTCGGCGCTTACTGGTCTATCGTTCCCGTCATGTATTTCAGTAAGTTGATTCAGGAATTTAGTTGCAGTATCCGATGATATAATCGGTTGCCCATCGGTGCTAAATACCGATATGGCATCTGGGCTGTGCTGTAACAGGGCATGGAGAATGCTTAAGGTACGGCGTTCTTCCCGCTCCGCCAATACCCGTTCGGTAATTAATTCTGTGTAGAGGACAATACCGCCGATTTGCTCATCCGATCCATACCAGGGGCGGCACAGCCAACAGGTATATTCCACATGGCCATCGGCGCGGGTGAATGTATCAAGTGAAGCGGATATAACTTCGCCGTGCAAGGCCCGTTGATGGGCATGACGCCACTTTTCTGGAATATCGGGAAACACATCATAGTGTAATTTCCCGATGATGTTGTCATAGGGTACTTGGAAGTCCCGGAGAAATCGATCACTGACATAGACATGACGCAGATCCCGGTCCAGCACGGCGATGGCATTGGGGTCGTGCTTGATAATGTATTGCAACAAATCTTGCCAGGCCTGGGTCTCTTTGCGCGCCTCATATTGCTCCGAGACATCACGAAAGACCATAACCACGCCGAGGGTCTCGTCCTCGGCAGTGCGAATCGGAGCCGCGCTGTCCGATATCAGGTATTCGTTGCCAGCTTTCGCTATCAGAGAGGTGTTGTTTTGCAGGTCGGTGGTTTTACCGGACTGGAGCACCGTCGTTGTCGGGCAGGGAACCGGCTCCCGGGTCTCGGAATCAACCAATTGGATTACCTCGGTTATCGGTTTGCCCAGGGCTTCTTCCTGGGTCCAATCGCAAAGTTGCGACGCCACCGGATTCATCCGGGTAATCTTGCCCTGCAGGTCAGTGCATACGACGGCGTCCCCGATAGAGTTCAGGGTCGTCAGCAGCTCGTTCTCCCGCGCACAGATAGCGGCATAGAGGCGCTTGCGCTGCACGTAGAGGAACGAAATCAGTCCCAGGATAATGAGTAAGCCAATGATGGCGGCGGACAACATCAGTATATAGCGGTTGTAGCGGGCCTGGGATGCCTCCTCGGCGGTGACCTGGGCGGTGATGTCCTCAATGACGCCGAATACGATGTTTTCCTCCGGAATATACTCGGCGGTCGAGTGAATCGCCAGGATTTCCCCGTCGGTGGGTCGTTGTATTTTGAAGCTCACATCATAGGGGATACCCTCATCTATAAGCGCGTCCATGGCCGCATCCAGCATCTCGCGGTACTCGGGCAAAGGGATTTGCTGAACCTCTGTGATGGGCCATGACTCGCCTTCAAGGCCATATAACAGTT
>SKJD01000336.1 GCA_007116095.1 Candidatus Hydrogenedentota bacterium | reverse complement strand
GAGTTTTCCATCTCCTCGCTGTGGAAGTCGACCGTGCCGATGTCCTCCCCGTTCAGATAGAGCGTGGCCGCGCCGAAGTCGGGCCCAGTGGGCGCCCAGAGTGTAAAGGATGTGCCGTCAAAATTCCACTTGGCCTCGGCGGGGCTGTTCGCATGGGATACAGCGCCCTCGCCATAGCGGAACGCATCGTCTTCCACCCGGTCCCAGGCGACAAAGCCCTGGGCCGCCCCCAACAAAGCCTCGGTGTAGAGTTGCGGCATGGGGGTGGGCGCCAGCGCGCCGGTCACTGCAAATTCCGTGACCTCAGCATGGCTGTTCTGACCCAGATAAAGGCCGAAGGCGCCGTCGCCGGCTTCCAAAGCGCCTGACCAGACGGCTTCACCATCGATGGTCAACGTCGCATCGGGACCGTCCCAAGCAATGCTCAAAGCGAGCGGGTCGTCTTGTTGCGCCAACTCGCCTTCTCCGACTGTCGTGTATTCCCCCGCGGCATCCACCGCCATCAAGCGCCAGGCCTCTCCTTCCAGCTCCAGATAGCGGTATTCGCGCAGCATACGCGGGTGCAGCGTAGCGTCCGAGCGCGGCGCATTCGCGCCCATCGGCCCCTGCATATCCCAGAGAATCGCTACCGTGCCGGTCGGCTTCAACTGAACAGAAATCGATTCGGGGACGCCGCCCTGCTTCGTGCGCACAAGCGATGCCCCGCGATGGCCGCTGGCTACTAAACCCTTCTCGCGGTAGGGTTGAGCCCAGGGACGACGCGCCAGGTTGATCGTGCCCTGCCCTTCGGAATCGCGTGAGGGAAACATGACATTGAAATTGCCTTCGGCATCAATGAAACCGCTAAAGGTCTGGCCCCAAAGGCCATGGTCTTCATTCTCCACCGGGTCCGCATGCCAGACCGAACCGCGCTGCACCAGTTCCCAGGCCTCGGGGATATGCGCTTCCTCTATCGGCACCCGGAACATGCCCTGATAGTTGCGGTTAATCGCGACCGAGGTCGAAGGCATATAGACATGGTCGCCGTGGGTAAAGGCCGGGAAGAACTCCAGCAGCGGTGGATGGTAGTGATCCGTTTCCGGATGTAGTACAAGATGCGGCTCGGCGTAAGGGCCTTCCGGGTTATCCGACGTCAACGCTGTCAGCGCCCAGCCAAAGTACGGCCCGGAATCCGTCAGCGTCAGGACCAGCCAGTCGTTGGCGCGACGAATCAGCGAGGAAGCGTACATCCGGCGGTACTTCCTTTCCAACGCCTCCACCTCCCGGGTCGTTACCACGGGGACATCGGTACGTTGGTAGGGTCCCTCGGGGCGCTCCGCCCAGGCATAGGCCGCGCCGCTGTTGCTGTCGGCCAGTGGATCGTGCGCGTTTTCCCAGGTGAAGTTTTTGGTGCTCCAGTCATAGACCAGGTGGTAGATACCCTCTTCATAGACCACGGAGATGTCGGGGTACGAGAACTGCGGCGAAACTTCGCCCTCGAAAAAGTGTTCCTCCTCTTCCGGGAAGATAGAACCCAGCGATTCCCAGCTTTCGCCCTTGTCGGTCGAACGGTAAACGGTGCACATGCTGGGATGATCTTCACTGCGCCCATAACCGGTGAGGTAATTCCCCACAAACAGATACCAATCGCCACTGGGCGGGTCCTCAAAGAGGAAACCATTCACCGGCCAGTTGTACGGATCACTGCCCCGGTGCACCGGATTCCCCGGCATACGATCAAAGGTGTCAAAGGAGGGATCGCCCCATACAGGATGCCGCACCCAACTCTCGCGCTGATCGCCATCAGCAAAGTCCGTCATCTGCACGTTACCCGTTGTAGCCTGCCCCAGCATGGCCAGGGTCAACATACACAGTATACTCATGGCGCAATCCCTCCCGAGTTATTCGGATTTTATCCCCTTACATTACGCTCGCCACTTATCTGGCCATTGCTGTTGGCTTACTTGCCGGCATGGCCGAGGTAACGGTAGTTAAAACGTCGGCCCGGCGCATGATCGCCGTTCAGGAAAAACTCCGTGATGTCATCCAGTTGCTGGATGTTGTCGGCCCAATGGAAATCAAAGGCCATGTCATAGCCCGTGGGCGCGTCTTCGCGATGCTTATCGAAATATTCCCGCGGAATGGCCAGCATCAACTGGTTGCCTTCATAGTGATAGGGTATTTCTCTTTCAACCTGCTCCCAACCGTCAAAATCACGCCGAATTCGAAGTGTCGTCGTGTTTTCATCCAACACACGGGCGTTCACCAGCATGTTGTAGCCTTCCCAACCGGTCTCCGGATTCTGGTCCGCGTTGATGTAGAGCAACATCCAGAAGGGGTCAGTGTGCGGCGTCAGCGCCTCGTTGGTCTGCGCGTAGAAATACACGTTATCGGCGTCGTGCGCGACCTTCAACTCCACGAAGTCATTCCGCCCCGTAAAATTATAGTAGGGGCCGGCGCCGTCCCAACCGGGATTGTTGCGGTGCGTGGTGTCGTTGATGTGGTCATAGTACGTCACTTCCACAGCATCCCACT
>SKJD01000026.1 GCA_007116095.1 Candidatus Hydrogenedentota bacterium | reverse complement strand
TATTCGCGTGCATTGGTGTGCATTCGAGGATAAAATCGGCCTATTCATAGTAAAGCATGAAGGCGATCAAGACCCCCGCTGCTGTTGCAAGTCCCGGATGTCTCGAATTGTGGTGCACAGTTGCCGGAGGTATTCCTGTTGGTGGGAGACGATGAGCATTTCCTGGGGCAAGGCGTCTAGGACCGCGATCAGGCGTGCAATGGCGTCCTCGTCGAGCCCGGTGAAGGGCTCGTCCAGCAGGAGCACCCGGGGCTGCATAGCCAGGACGCCCGCCAGGGCTACGAGCCGTTTCTCGCCGCCGGAGAGGCGGTAGGTAATGCGGGGGGCCAGGGCATCCAGCTTCAATGCATCCAGGGTCTCCCGAGCGATTTGCTCGGCCTCCGCGCCGCTTTTCCCGAGGTTCAACGGGCCGAAGCTGACGTCTTCCAGCACCGTGGGGCAGAAGAGTTGGTCGTCGGAGTCCTGAAAGAGCAGGCCGACCCGGCGACGCACCGCCAGGAAATCTTCGGGGGCGCTGCGTGGCGTATCGAATACCTCCAGGGCGCCTGCGCGTGGCGTGAGCAAGCCGACGATGAGCTTTAGCAGCGAGGATTTTCCGCTGCCGCTCGGCCCCACCAGCCCCAGGCGTTCGCCTTCCTCCAGGCGCAGGTCAAGACCACGCAGCACCGGCGGCAGGGTTGCAGCATAGGCGAAGTCGATCTGTTTGAGAGCAATCAGCGCCATGACCACAACTCCAGGAAGCCGAGCACGCCCACCAGGGTCGATAGCAACAGGGCCATGTAGATGTCGCGGGACTGGTATTGCAGGGGCTGCGCCACCGGGAAATGGCCGGTGAAGCCGCGGCAGGCCATGGCCGCTTCGATGCGTTCGGCACGGTCCAGGGCGCGGACCAGCAGCATGCCCACGAGATTGGCGTAAGCGCGCACGGTATGCAGGTTGGCCTGTGGGTTGAAACCCCTCACCCGCATGGCGTCGCGGAGGCGCTGGAACTCCAGATGCATCACGTCCAGGTAACGCACGGTGAAGAGCAGGAGCCGTGTGAGTTTCTTGGGAAAGTGGAGCCGTTCCAGGCTGTGGCCCAGGACGATGGGGGGGAGGGTGCTGAAAAACACCGTGATCACCAGCAGGATAGCGTTGGCTTTCAATACCAGGAGCAGTGCGCGTTGAACCGGGGCGCTGTCCTCCAAGTACAGCGCGCTATCCTGTATGCCAAGCTGCGGCGCCACGAGCAACAGCACCAGCACGATCAGCATAATGTTCAGGGGAAGATGGCGTTTCAGCAGCACCCGGTAGGGCAGCCCGGAAAGCAGAAAGGCGCCCAGCCCCAGGCCCAGGCCTGCCGCAGCGACAGGCAGCGCGGTGGCCATGGCGACCAGAAAGGCGAAGACGACGGCGAAGACAATCCGCAACCGGGGGTCCAGGTCTTGCAACCAGGGACGGCAGGCATGCTCCAGGGCCTCGGCAATCAACTCAACGCTCCGGACGGGACGGCTTGAACTTGAGATAGGCGAGCAGACCCACGACCCCGGCAATGTAGCCGAAGCCTCCGAGTATGTCGCGGATGCGAAGCCGTTGCTCGATGCGGGCGATTTCATTGCGCAGTACGGAGGTCTGACGGGATACGGCCTGGTCCACAGCGGCTGCAATGGAATACTGGTACAGGGATGAACCTGCGTCGGAGGTGGACGGAGCCGTTGTTGCTTCGGACTCGGCTATGGCTACGGCGTCGGTCTCCGGCATGCCCTCGGCGTCCCAGGCGGTCAAGCCAGCAGGAAGTTCGTCTTCGGAGAGCGTATAGGTGGCGCGGTGGGCGTCGGGGGTGTCGACTTCAATGCGGAGTTCTGCCCGCACCGGGGTTTGGTAGCGGAAGGTCCCGTCCGGCTCCAGCGCCAGCTCGGCCAGTGTCGCGCCGTCGGGGGTGAAAATACGCACCTGCCCGGCATCGGGGGCGCCACTCGGGGCATAGGCGGCTTCGCCATGCAGCACCGCGCCGTCGACATACACAAATAAATCCATGCGGTGCGCTAGTGCCGTATCGAGGATTGTTAATAAACTAACGAGTGCAATAATACAACATGTAAGGAAACGACTACGCATTATTGGCCTCCGGCAGGGGTTCCATATCAAAGACTTCTGGGCGTACCCGCAACAGGAAGGACAATATGGTCGCCGTGGCGATACCTTCCAAAAACATCAGCGGAAGATGAGCGGCCAGAATACCACTGGCGGCCACCCAGAACTCCCGGCCACTGAACAGCAACACGGCGGCGAAGAGAAGCCCGGACCCGGCCACGGCACAGGCGCCGGTGAGGATGCCGGTAAAGAGGCCCGCGGGGATGTCGCGCTTCAGGTTGAAGTAGTATACCGCCATGTTCAGCGCGATGAAGCCAAGCAGAATCGACATCGCCATGACAATGAGGTGGAACGCCGCGCCGAGTCCCAGCGCTAACAGGGGTAAAAGCAGCGAAGCAATAGGCAACAACCACAGCAGATGTAGCCGTTGCGGCGCGTCCAGGGT
>SKJD01000222.1 GCA_007116095.1 Candidatus Hydrogenedentota bacterium | reverse complement strand
GCCCCGGACTACAGCTTCGGCATGAATTTTGTCATCGCAATGGAGCGCGCCACGCTCGCCATGAACGACGCCCTGGAGCTGCACCTCTATCCGATTGAAGGCGGCAAGGAAGCCCTGGAAGTGCCGGAAGAAGACGGCTATTTCCACGAAATGCAGCATTTCGCGCACTGTATCCTGGAGGACAAACCCTCGACCATTGCACCGCCGCAATCCGCGGTGGACACCCTGCACCTGATCGAAGCCGAGGTGCAATCGGCGCAATCCCGTGGCGAACGGGTCGCGGTACAGTACGGCTAAGATGCGCCAAGCAACGGCGCAGACAAACGGGATTCAACTCCTCACCTTCGATGCGGTCGGCACCCTTATCCGGCCGCATCCCGGTGTGGGAGCCGTGTACAGCGCCGTCATGACGCAACACGGCTACCCGGCCACGGCCAAAGCGGTGGAACGGCAGTTCCGTCAATGCATCAAGAACTATACAGTCTACCGCAAGGCCCACCCCGTCACCCCAGCGGATCGGGCGTATTGGCGCGCCATCGTCTCGGACAGCATCGCCCCGTGGGTAGCAGACGCCGCCGCCCGGGAGCGTATCTTCGAACAGCTCTACCAGGAATTTGCGGCGCCGGAACAATGGCGCATCCTGCCTGCGGTCCCGGAGACCCTTGCAAAGTTGCGCGACCGTGGCCACCGCCTTGCCGTGCTGAGCAATGCCGACCAACGTTTTCACCACGTCCTGGCGGCACTGGAACTCACCCCCTACTTTGAAGCAATCTTCCTCTCCGGCGAAATCGGCCATGAAAAGCCGGATCGCCGGATTTTTCGTCATGTCGAACGCCACTACGCCCTACCGCCGGAAGCGATCTGCCATATAGGCGACAGTCCGATACACGACATCGCCGGGGCGCGTGATGCCGGTTGGCAGGCGCTGCAAGTAGGTGATGGGGGCTCCCTGCGCTTTGCCGACCTGCCACAACAATTGCCACCCCCGCACAGGCCGCGCCTGGATGGAGACCCCCTGCATGCATGACGCCACGGAAGCCAGCGCCTCCCCCACGCCCGCAAGCAATGACGCGGCGACGCCCACCGTTTCTACGCCGTTGTTTCACCTGAACCGCCCCCGGGACTACCTCCTGCTCGCTGGTATCCTGGGCCTTATGGGCGCCTTCTTCTGGGCCATTCGCGGGACCGCCGGCTACGGCGGTTCACAGGGAGGATGGCTGGCCGGACTGGGCTGGGGGCTGCTCTGGCTTTTTTTCTCCACCCGGGATCAAGAGGCGGAAAAGCGCCCCTACGCCACGCCTTGGATGCTTCTCGCCATCACCTTCGGCATTGCCTCTGGCGACACAATCGGTTACGACGTCTATTCTGCCTGGGTGCAAGGCAATTTCTATCTCGATTTCCCAGAGGGCGTGCGGGAGCTCGCCCCCTGGACCGGGTATGCCATGCTCTTCTTCTCCGGACTGCATTTGGGCGGGCTCACCGGCGTGCTCATGGCCTGGTGTGGTCCGAACACAGCCTTGCGCTGGTATGGCTGGGTCTTGCGAATAGGCGCAGGATTCCTCGGCGGTATTATAGCGTATACAATTGTACAGAATTTCCCGCATTGGTTTCTGCCCTTTTATAGCGAGGGCATCTATGACGTCGAGGAAAACCGCACCTGCATCCGCGCCCTGGATTCGATCGAAAACATTGCGCTAGCAATTGGCTTTCTCTTCGGCTTCCTGGTCTTTGAGATTACCCGGCGCGACTGGCGCGCCGTCGGCATGATCCTCGTCATGGGGCTGGGCTTCGCGATCCCCTTCACCGCCGGCGGCTACTGGCACAGTTTTCACGGGCATCCGCTGAACGTGGACTGGTGGAAGAACTGGGAGATGGGCATCGGGCTGGGCGGCGGTCTGGCGATGGGACTGGCCTTTTATCTCTTCAACCGGCCAAATGACGCCACGCCGACGGGTCGTTTCACAGCACGGGCCTGTATCGTCGGCGCCGCTTTTCCAATTTGGTTCGCGCTAGGCATCGTATTCCGGAATGCCTTCCGGGGCTTCACAAACATCCATGAGCTCGCCTCGCCTCCGGACGTTATCACCTTGGTTTCCATGCTATACGGTGTCCCGGCGACGTTGCTCTTCGCGGTTTTTGTTGCAAACCGCTACCGAGTAAAAAAACGACTCTACGCTTGGCTTGGGACGCTGGTATACGCCTTCCTGTTTATTGGTTCGGACGAGAAGCTTTTCCAATACGTATTACCTTTTGCGCCGGTGTTTATTCTCCTGCTTCCCCGACGCACACTCCCGGAGTTGCCCCTGCCCAATCGAATCTTCTACTTCGCACTCGCGATGATTGTAGCCGCCGGCTTCATCGTCAGCATCCACTGGCCGTTGCAACTGTACAACTATGTGTTACTCATATGCTACACCGTGTATGTGCTGGGGAGCGTGTTGCTTTATTTCCTGTTGTTGCGCCGGGCTTGAGTGGGCATATTTATGTGGAGTAGCAAACTTTAGTTTGCGGCCTTCGTGCGCCAGCACGAAGGG
>SKJD01000243.1 GCA_007116095.1 Candidatus Hydrogenedentota bacterium | reverse complement strand
TGTGTGGTGGTTTGCTGCGCATGCGGAAGGGTTGGAAGCAAGCGGGCATACTTATCGCCCACGGCGGTATCTTGTTGTTGCTGGTCGGGGGGTTCTTTACTTTCAAGTTTTCGACTTCCGGCCATCTGACGCTGTATGAAGGCGATTACTCGAATGTATACAAGAGCTACCATGAATGGGAAGTGGCAGTGGCGAAGCTGGAACCGGATGGCACGAAGACGGAGTTTGTGATTCCGGGCGAAGACTTTGAAAGGCTCTCTGGTAACCGACAAGCGACATTTCGCGCGGCGGGTATGCCTTTTGCCCTGACCCTGGGCAATTTCTTGCGGAATTCCCAACCGCAACCCGCCAATCCGGTCGGCACACCCACCGGGCCGATTGTAGACGGCTTCTATTTACAACCTCTCCAACCGGAAAACAACCACGAGCGTAATGTCTCCGGTCTCCATGCCGCGATAGAAAAGACCAACGGCGAGACCGTACAAGACTTGCTCCTGTGGGGCTTGCAGCAGCAGCCGGCGTCGCTGAACCTGGGGGATGGCGCCTGGACCTTTGATTTACGCCGTAAGCAATGGGAACTGCCGTTCACCATTGTGCTCGATGAATTTCACCGGGAGCTGCATCCACGCACCAACATGCCCAGCGCTTTCATGAGCGATGTGACCAAGGTCGAGCGGGGGTATGAAGAAAGGCTGCGTATCTCCATGAACCAGCCCCTGCGCCATGAAGGTTTTACGCTCTACCAGGCCTCTTGGGGGCCTTCCGATGCCGGCCCCGGTGACCCGCTCTTCAGCTCCTTCGCCGTGGTGAAGGACCCCGCCGAAAAGATACCCATGCTGGCGTGTATCGTGGTCACGATTGGGTTACTGGTGCATTTCATCATCAAGTTGCGCGTGTATTTGATTCGAGAACAGAAAAAGAGGCCGATATGATGTGGATTCGCAAATGTATGGTGTTGTTGTTCTGTTTTGCCTTGCTTGGGTCGGTGGCAAATGTAGCACTGGCGGCTGAGGCGTGCTGTGATGTACCTGAGCCTGTAGTGGCGACAGCTTCTGAAGCAGAAGATTGTTGCCCTGATCCTACGCATGAACACGACAATGCATATAACGGAGGCGCTGCTTCGGTGGCGTCCCACCCGGAAGATCATTCGGACTGTGCAAGCTGCGCCAGCAGTGAAGGTGGTGAAGGTTATGGCAGCGCCGTCCTGTCTGAAGCGCCCCCTGCGCCGCCTGCCTGGGACGCCGAGGTGGTGGAAAGATTCCGCCAATTGCCGGTGCAAGATGGGGGGCGTGTGAAGCCATTGGATACAATGGCGCGTTTTAAGCTGTTGCAGTTAAGTGGACGCACCACGATTGCCAACACGGAAGGGCGGCGTCTGGGCGCTACGGAATGGCTGCTAGACTGTCTGTTCTACCCGCGCTATGCGGAACATCTGCCGGTCTTCCTGATTCAAAGCCCGGATGTGATGGATACCCTGGGCCTTGAACACGAGAAGATGCGGGATCGTTTTAGCTATGCCCAGATGCAACCGGTTCGCAGTACGCTGTTCCGCCTGGCGCAACAGGCCTCGCATGAAGAAGAGTACCGCACCCGGGTACAGGAACAGATTCTGAATTTGGCGCACAACGTCTATGTGTTCGAGTCGTTGACGAGCTACATGGAGTTTGCCCGTCAGGATTACAAACTGGGCGATAGCGAGGTGCTGAGCGCATTATTCGATGGGGCAGACAGTATCTCCTTCAGTGAGGCTATCCTGCATGGTCCAAAGATTGTCGAGGCGCTCATTGCCCTGCGTGATGTGCATGGCGGCAGCGCGCACGCGCATGGCAATCACGAAGAGATCAACCGCGCCGGATTTTTCTTCCAACAGCTTGAAAATGCATCGGAAATGGCGTTCAGCCTGGCCCTGTTTCCGCCCGACCTACCCCCGTCGGAAGAACCGGAGTGGTTGACGCCGGGCGAAATGCTGGTGCAATTTCTGCATCCACCGGAGGACCATGAAACACGCACCGCTTTGCTGGCCAAGCTGGAATCGCTGGAAAAACACAAGGACGATCCAGCGATTTTCGCGGCGGAACTGGATGACTTGTCTAATGGTATCGTGGGGTTGGCGGAAAAGCGTGGTGAATATCGGGGCGTTGCGCTGGAAGCCACCTACTATCGCTTGAACCTGCTGGACTACGGCCTTTATCTCTATGTGCTGGCCTTCATTTTCATCGCTTTCGTCTGGCTCCGTCCCAACAACCGTATTCTTTGGTGGAGTGCGATGTTCATAGCGACGATGCCATTGGCCTTGCATATCAGCGCCATTGTCCTGCGGTCCGTAATTCGGCTGCGTCCACCTGTGACGACCCTGTACGAAACCATTTTGTTTGCAGGCGCCGTGGTGGTGTTGTGCGCGCTGATCGTTGAGTTCATCAACCGGCGCCGCATCGGCTTGGGCGTGGCCGCGCTGATGGGCGCGCTGTGTCTCTTCCTGGCCAACCGTTACGAGGTGCAGGAAGGGGTGGACACCATGCCTAGCCTGATTGCCGTGCT